>NZ_JRKC01000001.1:0-4321 GCF_000800925.1 Microbacterium sp. ZOR0019
GAGGCGTTCAGTACGCAAATGCGAGGCGTTCAGTACGCAAATACCCCCCGCGATCCCAAGCGGCTCTAGGGATCGCGACTTCCCCTAGTTCTTTTCTCTAGTTCTCTTAACTAGTTCTCTCCATGGTTAAGACCCAGCCCAGCCATACGACGCGTGCGCGAAGCCTCCGGCATCGGAGCTGCCGCAGGACCTCTGGCGCGGCCCTTTGCCTACGGAGAAGCGCTGCCCCCACGCCCATAGGTGTCACTCGTGCGGCGCTACGTGAACGCCTGACGGCCTAAAAGTGGCTAGGGGGTACCTCGATACCGGAACAGGGGTTGAAAGTCGTTCAGGCGGGCGTACAGGGCGTTTGAGCTACAGGTGTGGCGACGGGCGGACCGTACGACGCGAGAGCGCCGGGAGTTTCAAACGTGTATTGAGCACCGCCAGTACACGTTTGGCGGGTTACGCTCGGTGCACGGAACGGCTATCAAAATGCGTCTCAAAGTGAGATACTGATTTGAGTAGCGTTGTCGGGTCTACGAAAGGGCACCGGAGGATGAGGATTCAGCGAAGCATCGGAGTGGCCGTGAGCGTCGTGGGGGCGGCGCTCATTCTGGCCGGGTGTACAACCCCCGAACCACAGAAGACACCCAAGCCGACACCGAGCGCCACGGCGACGGTGGAGCCGACCGGGGCACCCACGCAAGCGCCCGTCTCAGGGCCGAAGGATGAAGCTCAGGCCGTCTCGGACGCGAACAAGGTCTACGCCGAGTACAAGCAAGCCTGGTTCCGATTCTTGGCTGATCCCGCACTTGGGCCCGACTACCTAGAGCACTTCGTCTGGCCGGATTCGCGCATGGCGACCCTGGTGCAGGACACCTACACCGGCAAAGCCGAGAACCAGGCGTCTGTGGAGGGTGAGCCGTTCGTCTGGCAGGCGAACGAAGCCCTGTCCTACGTCGCGCCGGTCACAAACAACAGCACCGGGGAAGTTGACCCGCTGGGAGCAGTGAATCTGTTCGGGTGCAGCGACAACACCGGAGTCACGTTCCTTCTCGGCGGAGTCGAGAACGCGAACATTCCCAAGGGCAGCTTCCCCTACCAGGCGGTGATGATCTACAGCGCCGAGGACGAGGGCTGGTTCGTCCAGGACGAGATGTCACTGACGGGCAAGGAAGGGGCGCCGCTGTGTTGAGTTCCTGGCTGCGTCGAAGCGCGGCGATCCTAGCGAGCGCGGCGGCGGTCGTCGCCTTGTCTGTGTCGGTCTCAGTCCCCGCGTCAGCGGCGAACAACTGCTACTACAACGAGCAGGGTGCCCTCGTGTGTGATGTCGAGGTGGAGGTTCCTGGTAATCCGGGTTCGGGTACGCCGGGGACGGGGCCGGCCGATTTCACGCCGGGGCCGACGTCGTGCGTTCACACGCCGAAGGACGGCACCGAGCCTGCGGAGGTTCCGTGCTCGAAGGATGGCGGTTGGTGGTCGAATGAGCGGCAGTGCTACTGGAGCTTGGACAACCCGCAGAGGCCCGCGCCGACGGGGCGGGATGCGAGCGTGGGCGCGTGGTACTCGTGCGATCCGATTGAGGCGTGCACGGGTCGCGGGTGCTACGACGTGTCGCTGTGGCTGATGACCCCGCCTCCGGGTGTTGCGCAGTACACCCCTGCTCAGGCTGCGGGGATGCTGGCGCGATCGTTCGTGCTGCAGCCGGTCCAGATCGGCATGGCACCGGAGCAGAAGGTGCACACGGATGACCCTGCGGGCACGGCTCCCTATCGGCGCACGTGGGTAGGGATTCCGGTGTGGCTGTGGGTGGATAACCCGACAGAGAGCACATGGGGGCCGATCAGTCGGACGGCGACCTATGGCGGGGTGACGGTGACGGGCACGGCGTCTGTGCAGTCCCTCGCGTACACGTCGGGCGACGGGCAGACCATCGGCTGCGCGAGTGGTGGAACGCCGTTCGATGCGGTCGCTATGGCGAACAAGCCAGCGGTCGATTCTCCGACGTGCGGATTCCGGTATCAGAAGCAGTCGGACGGCGGAACATTCACGGTCACGGCTACGTCGACGTGGTCGGTGGAGTGGACGGGCGGCGGTGACTCGGGGCGCATTCAGTTGCCGTCGACGAGTTCGTCGACGCAGGTTCGGGTGGGCGAGCTCCAGTCCGTGAACGTGACGACTGACGGCGATACTTTCGGCGGTTGAGAGGAAACGATGAGTGAGCAGCTCGAGCAATTATTGGCCCAGCTAGACGAGCCGGTGCAGGTGACCGTGGGCGCGCTGAAAGGCGGGGTGGGGAAGTCCACCACGGCGGTGCACCTGGCCCTCGCACTGGCGAAGTGCAGCCCGCTGCCGGTGATGCTGGTGGACGCCGATCCGGTCAACGCGTCCACGTTCGAGTGGTCCGAGTTCGCGGGGGATGACTGGCCGAGCAGCGTGACGGTGAACTACTGGCCGAGCGCGAACCTCGCCAAGCGTGTGAGGGATTCCCGCCACACCGGGCATGTGGTGATCGACACCGGGCCGAGCGATCCGGCGATCCTGCGACAGGCGCTCATGGTCACCGATCACCTGGTGGTGCCGGTCGCACCGACACCGGCTGAGGTGTCCCGCATCCGCCCGACGCTGGAGGCCGCGGCTGAGGTGGGGTTCAACCGGGATATCTCGTTGAACGTGCTGTTTACGCGGGTGAAGCCCAACACGCGCAGTCTCCGCGAGGCGCGCGAGGCGATGGAGGAACAGGGGCTGCACGCGCTCGCGACGGCGGTGCCGTTCGTGCTCCAGTACTCCCAGGCGTTCGGCACGGTGCCGGATGACTTGGGGGTCTATCCGACTGTGCTGATCGAAACGCTGGAAAGGACGAGGGCATGACCGGGGAGAACACACCCAAGAAGGCGGCACCGAAGAAGAACAGCAAAGACTGGGGGCGCTTCCTCGATCACAAGGCCACCCCGAACCCCGAGGCCGACGAGCAGCCGAAGAAGGCCGCACCGGAGATCCCCGAGGGTGTGGCGGTGACCCCTATTCGGGGTCTGCCGACGACGGCATGGAAAGGCCAGTATTACCGGCTCCCGCTGGAGACTCCTGAACTCATCAAAGAGGGCAAGGGGCTGGCGGCCGCGAAGGGTGTGCGGGTGACGAATGCGCAGATCGTCGCGGAGGGTGTCCGGCTCTGGGTGGAGCGGGAACGCAAGCGGAAGTAGGCGAAAAAACGAATGCCCCGGCTGGGTGACCAGCTGGGGCATTTTCTGTCTGCGGTGAGGGCCGGGCGGAAGGTGTATTGCGGTGATAATCCGGAGAGGCCCAAACCTCCGTACCCTCTTCGCGCTAGGGCGCTCATTGGCACTGCGGTTTCAGCCTATCAGGGTTGTCAAACGGAATGGGTCTCAAAACGCATCGCAATTCGCGATCCGGGGTGAGACCCATTCCGCGTCTCAGGGGCGGTGGGACGCTGCGGCGCGGAGCGCTGCGGGCGCGTGGGCGAGCAGCTGCGCTGTCTCGGTGTCGAGTGGGTGCGCGGTGCCGACCGTGGCGTACAGGTCAGCGACGGTCTGCGCGTAGGTGATCGGATCGGCGCGCACCATCGCGAGGCGTAGTTCCATCCGCCAGCCGGTTTCGTTCAGGGGGTCGGTGCTGCGCGCGATCGTCGCGGCGGTGCGCGCGTCGGAGAGGCGACCGGCACCCATTGCGCGGGTGTACATCTCGGACGCTGCGGCGAGCACTCCGGCGATCATGGCTTCCTCGAAGGGGCCGCGCCACGTCCACCAGCCGGGGCGGCGGGTGATCCCGTCCAGTGGCTGGCCGCGTACGAGCCTCACAGCGTCGATCAGAGCCGCCGTGGGGGTGTGGGAGGGGTCTGGCCCCATGAGGCGCTGAAAGTCGCTCCAGTCGCTCGTGAGAGCCGGGTGCAGGGCGTAGCCGGCCTTTGTGGCCTCCGGGAACCAGCGCCGCCCATCCGGGGCGTGGCCGAGCACGCTGCGCGTCTGCTTCGCCAGGGTGCGTGCATGGCCGTTGGAGGGCACGTAGGCATCCGGCCAGAGAGCGTGCTGTACCTGGACACCCGCGACCCCGGCAGGGTTCAGGTGTAGGTACGTGAGCAGTTCGAGGGAACGGCCCGGTAGCTCGCCAGGCGCGAAGCCCTCGACGTGAGCGGCACCCAGCAGACGTAGGTACACCGGGCGATCAGTTGATACGGTCGAGTCGATCACGGTTGGTCCAATCTTCCGTGGTTGCCGCGCCCCAGGTGTTACAGCACCTGGGGCGCTTTCTATTGATGTTGTGTGTATCTCAGTATGTATCCCATTTTGGGATACGTCTAGGTGTTGACGGAAATTGGGGA
>NZ_JRKC01000010.1:0-113282 GCF_000800925.1 Microbacterium sp. ZOR0019
CAGGGCGTCCTCATCGGACGCCCTGCCCGCCTCGTCATTCCTGGCGCTGAGATGTTCCGGATCGCGGGCGGCCGGGGCGGGCTCCTACGCTTTCTCGAGCTCGTTCAGGAACGAGCGAGCCCCTTCGGCCGCGTCAGCGCGGAGCTGATCGCGAGTCGCCGTGTCACCCGTGATGAGCATCGTTTCGGCGAACACCCCCGCCCATACCCCGGACGAATCCAGGTAGCGCTCCATCACACGCCGGATTTCCGCCCGATCCGACGACTCGTCCGTGGCGGCGAGCTGGCGAGCGACGGCACGAGCGGCTTCTCGCGGGCCGTGCTGGTTGTAGGGGATCACGTACATCAAGTCGTACTTGTCCTTATCGAGCATCCTCGAGTGCGCTGCCGCTGCTTTGGCGAGGAGATAGCCGCCGAGATTCGCGAAACGGAGCATCATCGTTTCGGGAGCGTCGGGCATGAAGGTGCGCACGCTTGAGGAAACCGCGAGCCGACGCTCCACCGGGTCGTGAAGCGCAGCAGCGGGGCCGGCGATCTTGCTCGCCACAGCGAGAGCTGACCCCGGGAGCGGGACCGTGTCCTCAGTGTGATCCCAGACGTCGCAGAGGAACTCCAGACGTATTCTCGCGTCCCCCGACATCGCGTCCCAGCGCCATCCGTTCGTTGATGCGAACCCTCCCGCGTCGAGCACGGTGTCCACCCAGGAGAAGTCCGGAGCGTCTGCGACGCGGTCGAACCCGAGAGCGAAAAGTAGATCGATGTCAGTCGTCCCCTGGTGAGGGACGGGTGCGCGGGTCGCCAAGAAGTCGGGATTGAGCCCACCGATCACGACATAGTCCCGCGCGTGCTCGCCCGCGAGCAATGCGAACCGAACGAGAGCGTCCTCCGCACGGACGCGGGCCTCGCGACTGCGAGTCTCAGAATCCAATGGCGACCTCCCTCAGGTGCTCCGCCGCATCGACCGAGCGACCCCGCTCGCGCAGAAGGTCACCGTAAACACGGACGGGCGACGCGACGCGAATGCCCCTCTGGTCATCTGTGAGACCGAAGAGGTACTCATCAGCGGTGAACACGCGCACCCGCCCTCCGCGTTCCACTTCATGCACGTCTTCGTGGCTCGACAACGTTCGTCGGGCCTCCGCCAAGGCACTGAACGGCACGGCCACGTCCACGGTGGGAATGCTGGTGAGGAACGGGGCGATACGATCCGCCGCCGCGGCACCGGTCAGCGCCCAGTCCAACGCGCTGAGGGAAGAGGCGATCAGCGACAGGCTCTGGGCGTGGTCGCGCCAAGGAACATGGAAGTCCGCCGCCGGAGCCCTGTCCTTCAGCGCGTACTGCCCAGCCCAGTCACTCAGCATGCGCCCTGGATCACGCAGCTCACGTGTCGCGGTGCTCCCACGCTCTGCACCAGTTTTCGCCGTGTACCCCTGTTCGTCGAACTGTCGGAGGACTCGCGCCGCATGGGCGACAGAGACATCGGCGGCTTCCGCGATCGCGCCGACCCGGCCGATCGAGTCAGGAACGTTGTTACGGTGTCGCACTCTCCAGGTGAGGAGAGTCTCCGCGACAGCCCGCGCGGCCCCCGACCATGTGAACGGCCGCCCCGCATCTGCCGGCACCGGGTCGAGTCGTGCGAGGTACACTTCCCCGGGAATGACGATACTCGCGCGCCCGCTCGCATCCACCCACGAAAGCTGCGATTCGTCGAGGAGATCCCGAGCTCCCGAACTCATTCGGCGAGCTGCGATGACAGGGAGCCCGTGTACCCCCGCGGGTCCGTGTAGGACGTCGTTCCGGATGCGACGGATGTCGGCGGGGAGGCCTTCACCTGCCCAGATCGGCTGAAGGGCCCAGCGGCGTGTTCCGAGGGAGACATCCACCGCGTCGGCCCGCGGCTCGACGTGAAACTCTGGCGGCAGGACGCGCAACAAGATTGCGATTGCGGAGTTTTCTCGCGATGCCATAGTTATCTCCTCGATCGATATTTACTGACTATTCTCAATTTAACCTAGTAAAACTCACTCGGGAGAAGACAACTCTAGCGGCCAGTCACGGTGAATCCATCGAGTCTGCGAACCTTATCCACGCCGATGACTTCACCGCAGGGGTGAGCCTCGGTCACCACGACGCAAATCCGAAATATCGCGTCTGCCAGAATCACCACATGAGCTCTCCCGCGCTTCGCGTCCGTCCCCGGGTCTGGATCGGCTTCGCGATCTGGATCGCCTACGTCCTCGTCGTCTTCGGCGTGCAGGTCGCGAGCGGGATCCCTTATGACGAGTGGGGTGACAGCGGGAGCAATCTGTTCCTCGGCGGCGGTCTCTCTCTGATCGTCGCCACCATCCTCCTCGCCATCACGACATCGGTGCTCGGATGGTGGCGTCCGGCGCTGTTCGAGGATGCCCGGAGCCATCACCGGTGGCCCGTCTTCGTGCCCATCCTCCTCGCGCTCACCGCGATCCTCACCCTCGCCGTCACCGACTGGGCGTCCTATGACGGCGCCTTCTTCGCGGCGTCACTCGTGCTGCTGCTCGTCGGCTTCACCGAGGAGATGACCTCCCGCGGTCTCATGATCGTCGCCCTGCGGAGCCGCCTCTCCGAGGTATGGGTGTGGTTCCTCAGCTCCGCGGCCTTCGGCCTGATGCACTTCATGAACTTCTTCCTCGGTCAGGATCTGGTGCCCACCCTCATCCAGGTCGGCAGCGCCTTCGCGATCGGGACCGTGTTCTACATCCTGCGTCGCACGACCGGGACCCTCATCTGGGCGATGGTGCTGCACGCCGTGTGGGACTTCTCCGTCTTCGCCGTGGGCCACGGCAACCCCGGGCCTCTGGCGAATGCGCTCGGCGTGCTGCAGATGACGATCGGAATCCTCGCCATCACCGTCGTCTGGTTCACGTTCCGCAGCACCCGCACCGACACCGCTGAAGGCATCACCCGGTGAAGTCCGAGGCGGTCCGGTCGTCGCAGAGTTCACCCGGACGCCGTTCGATGAGGTTCTCGGTGTGACGACGCAGACCGCCCTCAGCGCGCCCCTCTACGGCGCCTCGTTCCCGCAGGCGGTCTCGCGCTTCTTTCGCAAGTACGCGACGTTCAGCGGGAGGGCCAGCCGAAGCGAGTATTGGTGGTGGGTGCTGGCGAACACGCTTGTCGCCGTGGCGTTCAATGCCCTCGGACCCATGACCGACCCGCAGTGGGACTTTCGACCCGTCAACCTGCTGTCACCGTTCGCAGCGGGAGGTTCCTTTCCGTTGGCGAGCCCGGTCGGCGTGGCGTTCCTCATCTACGCGACGGCGATCCTCATTCCCGCCCTCGCGCTCACCTGGCGGCGACTTCACGACACGGATCGCAGCGGTGCGTGGTTCTTCATCGTCTTCGTCCCGATCATCGGCGCCATCGTGCTGTTCATCTTCACCGTGTTGAGCGCGCGTCCCGCCGGGGCCCGGTTCGACCGGTAGGGCGCGAGGATCGAGCACGTCATCGCACGAACTTGGCGGACTCGCTGACGACCGCGCGACCGACCGCTATTTGCCTTCGGCCTCGCGCGAGACGGGGGCCCACTCGGCCCACTCGTCGAGGCGCTGCTGATAGATGTGCGGGGCGATCTGGGTGGGCTGTTCACCGAAGAACACACGCAGCGGCGCCTTCTCGGCATCGACCACCTTGAGGATCGCCGATCCGAATCCGACGGGCTCGGGGCTCACGGTGCCGGCCATCCGCGCCGCCATCGCCTCGTGGAGCGGTGCGTACGCCGGAAGCGCGTCGGCGGACACAGCGGAGGATCCTGCCCAATCCGTGGCGAACCCACCGGGCTCGACGAGGGTGACCTTGATTCCGAAGCCGGCGACCTCCTGGGCGAGGGACTCCGTGAGGCCTTCGAGCGCCCATTTCGATGCGTGGTAGCCGCCGAGAGACGGGAACGCGGCGACGCCGCCGATCGTGGAGATCTGGATGATGTGTCCCGATCCCTGCTCGCGGAGAAGCGGGAGAACGGCCTGCGTGACATGGAAGACGCCGAAGAGGTTCGTCTCCAGCTGGTCGCGCAGCTGCTGCGCGGTGATCTCCTCGACCGTGCCGAAGAGCCCGTACCCTGCATTGTTGATCACGACGTCGAGCCGACCGAACGATTCCTGAGCGGCCCGGACTGCGGCGAAGACCTGGTCCCGATCGGTGACATCCAGCTGAAGCGGAAGGACGGCATCGCCGTACTCTTCCACGAGGTCCTGCAGTGTGTCCGTGTTGCGCGCCGTCGCGGCCACCCTGTCCCCTCTCTGCAGCGCCGCGACGACGAACTCCCGGCCGAAGCCCTTCGACGAACCGGTGACGAACCAGACCTTGCTCATGATGCTCCTCGATGTTCTTCGACGTCTTGTGACGCCATGTGCAACTATATGGCTGTTTTGACACCGGGTGTCAAGTACGCCCTCGGTGCTAGCATGGAGACATGAGCGAGGACACGCCCCTGCCGATGCGCGTTCGCACACGGAGGCTCGTGCAGACCGAGCTGACGTCGGTGGCGCAGGATCTGTTCGTCGCCCAGGGGTACGACGCGACGACCGTCGATCAGATCGCCGCAGCGGCGGGGATGTCCAAGCGCACGTTCTTCCGCTACTTCCCTTCCAAGGACGACCTGGTGATCGGCAAGTACGACCTGTTCGCCGATCGCATGGCGGAAGCGCTGGACGACCGCCCCGCCGAGGAACCGGTCTGGGTGTCGCTGCGTCGCGTCTTCGACATCACGCTCGACTACGTCCAGGACGACCGGCAGCGTGCGCGCAACGACGCGATGGACGAGATCGTGCGCAGCTCTCCGCAGCTGAACGCTCGATACCTCGAGCGGATGCAGCGCGTCCAGCAGCTCCTCATCGGACGCGTCGCCACCAGGCTCACCGGCCAGGATCCGGACCCCGCAGACCCCACCGCCGCCGCACTCGTGGGTGCCGCCTTCGCCTGCATGCAGGCCGCACGCAGTGCCTGGTTCGCCTCGGACCGGAGCGCTCCGTTCGGTGACTACCTCGACACGGCCATGGCCGCCTTCCAGACGATCCGCACGACGACCGACCGTGGCGCCGACCCCCACTCGGGCTGAGTCGACTCCCCGACGACGAAACCGGAGGATGCGCCACCTTCTGGAGACTCGGTCAGGGCGCGGTCCGATCCGCCATGTACTTCGCGCCCGACGAAGACGTGAACCCGCCGTCGACGGGGATCTCCGCGCCCGTGATGTACCGACTCGCGTCCGACATCAGGAACGCCACGACACCGGCGACGTCCGCCGACGTCCCGAACCCTTCGAGTGGCGTCAGCTCCCGCTGAGCCTCTCTCATCGCAGCGGGTGCGGTCGCCGTCATCGGCGTCTCGATGAATCCGGGGTGGACGATGTTGACCCGGATGCCGCGCGCGCCGTACTCGGTGGCGGCAACGTGCGTGAGGCCCCGCAGCGCCCACTTCGACGTCGTGTACGCCGCGGGGTAGTGCGCGTTCAGTCCGGCGGAGGAGCCGATGTTCACGATGGATGATCCTTGTCCCATCATCGGAGCGAGCGTACGGATGCCGAGCATCGCGCCGGTGACGTTGATCGCGAGAACGCGGTCCCACTCCTCCCGTGTCGTCTGCTCGATTCGTGCCCGATACGTGATCCCCGCGTTGTTGACGAGACCACTCACGGGCCGCGCGGCCACGGCACCGGCGAGCCGCGCCCACCCCTCTTCATCGGCGACATCGAGACGGTGGTATTCGATCCCGGCCTCGACGATCGTGTCGGGCGCGTCATCGGCGATATCGGTGGCGATCACGGCCGCGCCACGCGACGCAAGGAGCAAGGCCTCCTGCAACCCTTGACCGCCGGCCGCTCCCGTCACGACGATGACCCGTTCATGAAGATCCTGCTGCACCGCGCCGGACATCGGGACGCCTCAGTCGGCCGTCCGTGATCCGACGTGTGCGGCGAGCGCTCTCGCTCCGCGCACGGCGATGGCGACGCTCATCAGGGTCGGGTTCATGGTGTTCGCGGTCGGGATCAGGCCGTTCCCACCCACGACGAGGTTCTCGAACCCCCAGACGCGCGAGTACGGATCCGTGACCGACACCGCGGGGTCCGTGCCGCAGCGCACGGTTCCCATGTAGTGCAGGCTCGAGCCGTTCGGCAGGAGGCGCGGTTCGGCGACGAACGCGCCCAACGCGCGGCCTGCACGACGCAGGCGTTCAGTGGCTTCAGCGATCTCCGCCTCTTCGACCTCGGTCCGGGCGTACTCGATCGTCATGTTGGGAAGCCCGCGGTAGTCGAGCTCGTCATCCGAGAATGAGACGCCGTCCTCGATACGCGGGTGCTTGCGCACGCCGTACCCCATGTTCACGTAGCCCCACCGGTTGCCGGCCGCGGGATGAGCCGGGTCGAGTTGGAAGGGCGGGTTCTCGGCGTACATCACCTGCAAGGAGAACGGATGGTCGGGCTCCGAGAACGGAATGCGGTTCACCGCCGCCACCGGGTCGGCGGGGTTCATCGCGCGTCGTGCGAGCTCTCCCTCCAACTCCTCCTCCGTGACGAGGTCGGCCATGCGCGGAGCGTCGAGCGCGATCGTGGTGATGACGACGTGGTGCTCGGTGAGGTACCTTCCGAGCGGCGCTGGACGGATGCCGGATGCCCACAACAACTGCGGGGAACGGAAGGCGTCTGCCGCGATGACGACCGCGTCTGCCGAGAGGACGGACTGCTCGCCCGTACGGAGGTCTTGGATCGTCACGCCGCTGACCACCCCGTCTTCGTGCTCGATCCGGCGCACCAGGGTGAGGTCGCGCAGTTCGAACCGGGAGGCGAGGTCACTCCCCTCGGTCAGGAGGGGGCCGAGCACGGTGTCGGCGCCGGCCCACAGCATCGAGCCGTCCGACTGTGGATCACCGGCGACCGGCAACGTGCTCACGCCGTATCCGTCGGGCAGTTCCGCCCCGAACTCGCCCTCGAGCAGCGACCGGATGGCAGCCCCGATCGGTGAGGCCGAGAACGCAGCGCTCTGCTGGTGCAGGAGCCCCTCGGCGGTGGTGATGAGATCCTCCCACTCCGCGTCGTCGATGAACGGGAGCTTCTCGCTGAACGCCGGGCGCGGGATCGCGCACGTCCAGTGCGCCCCCTGGCCACCGACGTTGGTCGCAGCGGCAGCGGCCGGGAACGTCGCGGCGTGAGCGGATCCCTCTCCCCCGAAATCGAGCAGGTGGGTGCCCTGGCGTGCCGTGAACATGCCCTCCACCACGGCTCCGGCCGGAATGCCCAGCGACTCACGGAAGGCTCCGGCCTGCGGACCCTGTGACATCTCCCGCGCCCTCGCCTTCTCGTCCGGGTCGACGATGTTGCGCACGCTCGAGCCGGCAGGCGTGGTCACCTGCGGGCCGGCCTCCAGCATGATCACGCGCGCCGTCGGCGACTGCTCGAGGATCGTCCTCGCGTATGCGGACCCGATCGGGCCACTGCCGACGACGGCGATGAGGGGTGAGTCGGTCATGGTGCTCTCCTTCGAGGCGGTCAGATGGCGGACGTGGACGCCGACGTGACGTCGGTCGGGACTGAGGACGTAGGGGCCACCGGCGGAAGCTCGTCCGAGAGCCGCCCTGCCGGCAGCCGGACCGCGGCGATGATGCCGAGCGCGTAGACGGCGGCGAGCGCCGCGAAGATCGGGGCATAGAGGTCGTGGTAGATCACGGCGACCGTATCCTGCACGGCGTCCGCAGCCGTGTGGACCAACTGCGGCGTGAGCGTCGACGGGTCGAGCGACGAAGGCAGCAGCATCGCGACGCCGAAGCCGATCACTCCGCCGATGGCTGCGGTTCCCAGGGTCGAGCCGACCTGGCGGACGAGGTTGCTCATCGCCGTCACGGATCCGAGCTGATCCTGCGGTGCTGCGCTCTGCACGACGGCGACGATCAAGTTCATGAAGGCTCCGGTGCCCAGACCGACCACGCACATCAGAGCGGCCGGCGCCCACAGCGGCGCACCGAGCGGCAACGCCGCCATGCCGAGCATTCCCGACGCGCCCAGGATCGTGCCGATGATCGGATACACGCGATACCGGCCGGTGCGTGCGACGAGGTAGCCCGTGAACAGGTTGCCCACCAGCATCCCGAGCACTGTCGCGATCGGCACCACACCGGACAGTGTCGCACTGGTGCGGAACGCCATCTGGAAGTAGGTGGGAAGGTACGAGGTCATCGCGAAGAGTCCCGCGCCGATGATCGCGGAGAGCCCGAGGCACGCGGCGATGGTCCGATCCCGCAACAACGGCAGCGGAAAGAGGGGAGCCGCGGCCCGCCGCTCGATGAGGAAGAGCGCTGCGAGTCCGCACACCGCGAGAACGAGGCACACCAGCGACACCGACCGGAGCGTCGCATCGCCGTACCAGGTGACGGCGAGGACGAGAGCCACCAGCGAGAAGGTGAAGACCACAGCGCCCGGGATGTCGAAGCGCGGGCGGGCGCCCCCGGGGAGCGCCGGCACCGCCGTCATCGCGATGACGAGAGCGATGAGGCCGACGGGAACGTTCACCCAGAACACCCACTGCCAGCTCAGGTAGTCGGTGATGAGGCCGCCGAGAAGAGGGCCGACGACGATGGCGACCGGGAACGCTGACCCGACGATCGCCATGAATCGGGGACGCTCACGCGGACTCGTGACCCGGGCGATGATGGTCTGCGACATCAGCTGGAGCCCGGCCGAGCTCAACCCTTGGGCGATGCGGGCGCCGACGAGCCATTCGATGCTCGGCGCGAACCCGCAGACGGCGGAGGAGACGATGAACAGCAGCAGCGAGACGAGGAACACCCGGCGCGGCCCCACGACGTCGCCGAGTTTTCCGAGCACGGGGAGCATCACCGTCGCTGCGAGCGTGTACCCGACCATGATCCAGCTCATCTGCTCGAGCGCCCCCAACCCACCGCCGATCGTGGCGATCGAGGTAGAGACGATGGTGTGATCGAGTGCGCCGAGGAAGGACACGACGAGAAGGGATCCGACGAGCAGCCGGAGGCGGAGAGGAGACAGAGTCATGACGTGTGCACCCGTACGACCGGGTGATCGACGCGACCTGGTGTGCCGCTGCGGCGACCATGCCGAGCGAACGGACTCGATGAGCCCCGACGTCTGCTCCAGCATATCGCTACTTTCGTCGCTTTTCAACCAAAGTTCTCCATGGCACGCGTGCGCCTGCGAGTGCGCACACGAGCGCGAGGGATAGGAGGGGCGGGCACCCGTGCACCGACCGTGTTGACGATCTCGCCGACGCCTTCGATGAGCATCCGCACGGTGTCCCCCGGTTCGAGCGGTGGTGGCGCGGCATCCGGGTTCCGCCCCCAGAGTTCCCCGAGGCAGCCGCCGTTTCCGACCGTGCCGGAGCCGAGCACATCGCCGGGAACCACGATCGAATTGCGAGAGGCGTAGGCCACCAGTTCCGGGAAAGGCCAGCCCATGTTCGAGACGAGGTCCTCACCCACGAGCTCGCCGTTGATGTGCAGCTCCGCACGGATCGCGAGGAATCCCTCCTCGTCCACGAACGGCGAGAGTTCGTCGGCCGTCACGATCCACGGCCCGAGAGTGAGCGCGAAGTCCTTCCCCTTCGCGGGCCCGAGGCGCACCTTCATCTCGCGCGACTGGAGATCGCGGGCGGACCAGTCGTTCATGACCGTGTAGCCGAAGATGTGCGCGGTGGCAGCGGCGGTGTCGAGGTTCTCGCCGGTCGATCCCCGCACCGAGCCGATCACCGCTGCGAGCTCCAGCTCGACATCGAGACGACGCGTCTCCGGCACATCGACCCGCTCCCCGGTCGCGCGGATCGTGTGCGGGTTCGTGAAGTAGAAGGTCGGCGCGTCATACCACTCCGGCACGACCTCGCTCTTCCCGTCGACCGCGGCGCTCACCCCTTCGACATGCTCCTCGAAGGCCACGAAGTCGCGCACCGAGGCGGGAACGAGCGGCGGGAGCAGAACGACGTCCGCGAGCGGCCTCCCCGGACGCGATTCGAGTTCAGACCGCCTGATCAGGGCCGTCTCGAGTCCGTCGGCCAGGAGCGACGCGACCGAGACTCCGTCCGGGAAGGCCACGACCCCATCACCGACGACGACACCCTCGAGGACTGAGTCGTCGACCGCCCACCGCGCGAGCCTCACGCGCGCACCTTGGCGTCGAGAAGCGCGCGCGCGTTGGCACCGACGATGCGATCGACGATCTCGTTCGGCAGATCCGCCGACCGTACGAAAGCGAGGGGATCATCCAGCCCCATGTCGAAGGGGTAGTCGCTGCCCAGCAGCACTCGCGCACCGCCGACCGTCTCGACCAGGCGCCGCAGGGCGATCGGGTCGTGCACCACGGTGTCGAACCACAGCTTCCGCAGATAGCTCGACGGCGGATGCTCGCATCCCCGCGCCTCCGGCCTGGCCGTCCATGCGCGGTCGGATCGTCCGATCGACAGAGGCAGGTATCCGCCCCCGTGCGCGACCACGAGCCGCAGACCGGGGTGCCGGTCGAGCACGCCCGAGAAGATCAGGTGCGAGAGGGCGACGGCGTTCTCAGCCGGCTGCCCCACCGTGTTCGACAGGTAGAAGCGGTCGAGTCGTTCGTCGAGCGAGCAGCCGAAGGGGTGCAGGAACACCACGCAGCCGAGTTCCGCAGCGCGCGCCCAGAACGGCTCGAGACCCGGGTGGGAGAGTTCGACGTCGCCGGCGAACGAGGAGATCTCGACGCCCGCCAGCCCGCGCCCGAGCACCGCATCGTCGAGATACTCGACGATGCGGTCGGGATGCTGCAGCGGCACCAGGCCGAGACCGATCAGTCGGTCCGGGGCGTGCGCGACGTGCTCTGCGATCAACCGGTTCGCCTCACCGGCCGCCCAGACGGCGATACCCTCCGGCGCCCACGGGTAGAAGTGGTTCGGCGACGCGCTCACCCATTGCGTGTCGACGCCCTGCTCGTCCATGTCGGCGAGACGAGCGTGGATGTCGGTGAGCTTCCCGATCCGCGAGCCGATCATGCCGCCATTGATCTTCAGGCTCTCCGCGCCGTTGCGCCGCAGCTCCAGCGCCGCCGCCTCGGCGACCAGCTCCGGGGCGCGCTGCTCGACCCCCGCCTGCAGCGACGGCAGCAGGACGTGCGCGTGCACGTCGACCGTCACCGAACGCTCGGCGCTCATGCCGGCTGCGCCGTGAGCTGAGCGACACGGAACATGAGCCCGCCGGTGTCCGCATCCCGCACGCCGTCGAGTTGCCACTGGCCGAGCTGCACCGACGCGTCGACGATCGCCGAGGCGCGCGGGACGCGGCGCGCATGGAACTCGGCCCACAGCGACTCGTCGATGACGTCGTGGTCGACGAGGAGTTCGGTCAGCACGATCGCGTCCTCGAGTCCCTGCGCGGCGCCCTGCGCGATGGTGGGAGGGCAGCTGTGGGCGGCGTCTCCGATGATGACGACACGTCCGCGGTTCCAGTCGCCCTCGACGAGATGGCGCGTGAACCAGGTGTAGTTCGCGCTGGCACCCGCCTCGATGTCGGCGCGGATGGCGTTCCAGGGACCGTCGTACGCGCGAGACTGCTCGAGCATGATCCGGCGCGATTCGTCGGCATCGACCCCGAACCGGTCCTGCGCCTTCTCGACGAGGAACGCGTACATCGTGTCGTCGCCGGTCGGCGTGTAGCCCGCGATGTACATCGGCCCGCCGTAGTACAGCTCGCTGCGCTCGACGTCGGTCGGGAGTGAGACGAAGGTTCGCCAGATGCCCATCCCGGTGGGCTCCGGTTTCGCGTCGATGCCGATGAGGCCGCGCACGGCGGAGTTGAGGCCGTCCGCACCGATCACGAGGTCGAAGGAGCCGGCCGGTCCACTGTCCAGCACGAGCTCAGCCGCGTCGGCCGTCTGCTCGATGCCGGTCGCGGTCGCACCGAACGTGACGTGCGCGCCGGCCCGTTCGGCGGCGGCGAGAAGGATGCGAGCGAGGTCGGGCCGCGACATCCCCATCGTCGAGGGGTAGTCGGGACCACCTGTCTTCAGATCGGGCAGCGACGCGACGATCGGGGCACCGGGGCCGGGGGCGCGGAGGTTGAGCCCTTCGAACGCCTTGCCCGCTGCCTCGATCTCCGCCCAGACCCCGAGTTGGTCGAAGGCACGGAGCGCGTTGCCCTGCAACGTGATGCCGGAGCCCTTGGCGCTGAGTTCCGGTTTGGCCTCGAAGACCTCGACCGTCACCCCCGCGCGGGCGAGTTGGATGGCGGCGGCGAGTCCGGCGACTCCGGCGCCGACGATGGCGACGCGGTTGACTGCGGTCATGACAGAACCTCTCTGTTCTGGGGCTGGTGGGTGGCGGCGGTCAGAGGATGGCGACGGGGTTGATCGGGGAACCGACCGCCCCCGTGATGGGCAGGGGCGGGGCCGAGAGGAGGAACTCCCAGCTTCCTCGCTCGAGGCAGGCGTCCGCGAGCTCGTCGAGGTTCCACATCTCACCGATCGTGAGGCCCATGTTCGGGATCACGACCTGATGGAGCGGCTGGAACGCCGGAGCATCGAACTCGTTCGGACGCACCTCAAACCCCCAGGTGTCGGTCGCGATCGCGGCGATCTCGGTGCGGTGCAGCCAGCCGGCCGTCGTGAGCGAGAGCCCGGGGGCGGCACCACCGGCGTAGTCACCCCACCCCTCGCGGCGGGTCCGGGCGTACTGCCCGGTGCGGATGAGCACGATATCGCCTCTGCCGACGTCGACACCCTGCGCGCGGATGCACGACTCGATGTCGGCGACCGTGATCGCGTATCCGTCTGCCAGCTCGCCCGTGTCGGGCTCGAGGTGCCGGCCGATGTCGAGCAGCACACCGCGTCCGACGATGACGCCGGCCGCGTGTTCGATACCGGTCACGAGATCACCGTCGCTCGTGACGACGTCTCCCGCCCGTCGACCGTTCCACGCCACGCCGTGGTCGAAGATGTGGCCGAGACCATCCCACTGCGTCGAGCACTGCAGCGGCATCGCGATCACGTCGTCTGCACCACCCATGCCGTGCGGGAAGCCCTGGTTGGCGCGCTCGGCGTCGGTGCCGGTGTCCGTCATCGTGTGCACGGGGTTCGTGCGTCGACGCCAGCCCTTCTGCGGACCGTCGGTGTCGAAGCTCTGTGCGAGCGAGACGACACGCCCGCTCGAAACGAGCTGTGCCGCGCGAACCCTCGCCGCGTCGTCGATGAAGTTGAGGGTACCCAGCACATCATCCTCGCCCCAGCGACCCCAGTTCCGATACGCCTCGGCTCTGCGGGCGATCTCCGCGGCGGGGTCGGTGCGGTCGAGGCCCCTCGGGTCCTCGTCGGCGGCGCTCACGAGCGGACCTCGGCGACACAACGCACGATCTGGGCGCCGAGACCGCTGATGGCGCCACGCATCTCATCGCCGTCCCGGAGGAAGCGCTTCCAATGCTGACCGTTGCCGGCCGGGCTGCCCGTGAGGAGGAGGTCGCCGGGGAGGAGCGGCATGGTCTGGCTCGCCGCCGACACGAGAGCGGGCACGTCGAAGAGCAGATCGTTCGACGAGGAGTCCTGCTTGGTCTCGCCGTTGAGCTCCAACGTCACGCGGACGTCGGAGGGATCGATCAACCCTGACGGAACCAGGAACGGCCCGGTCGGGAGGAAACCAGGGGCGTTCTTGGCTCGGTACCAGTCGGTGCCGATCTCTTTCATGTCCTTGCGGAAGACGAGATCGCGCGTGGTGACGTCGTTGACGATCGTGTAGCCGGCGACGTGGTCGAGTGCCTCCTCCCGGGAGACGCGGAACGCCTCGCGACCGATCACCACCGCGAGTTCGAGTTCCCAGTCGTGCACCTCACTGTATGAGGGAAGCAGGAGGGGCTCATCGTCACCGACGACGCATGCGGGCAGCCCGATGAAGAAGTAGGGCTCGCCGTTCGCGGCCCGCTCATCCATCATGTCGGCCGCGAACGCTCTGGCCTCCTCGGGAGTGCGGTCCGTGTTCTGCGTGAGACCGGCCGCCACGAGTTCGATCACGTGCTGGCGGTAGTTGGCGCCGGTCTGCAGCACCTGGCGCGGCTCGACGGGGGCGGTGAGCGTCACGTCCGCGAGCGGCCGCCACGGACCGTCGGCGTCGACGAGGGCTGCGAGCCGCTCCCACCCCGCGAACGCGTCCGCGAGGAAGGCGTTCAGGCCGTCCGCACCGAGTTCTGCGGGTCCGACCGGACGGATGCGGTCGCCGGAGACGAGGCCGAGACTCACCCCGTCTCCGTCGCGGAAGCGTGCGAGTGCGAAGCGGCTGTCGAGTTCTCTGCGGGACGTCATCGTCATTCCTTGATCGTGCGTGTCGAGCGGAGGGAAGGGATAGGGATGCCGGTCGCCCTCCCGCGACCGGCATCCTGCTCTCGTCAGCCCTGTCCGTGCTTGGCGTAGGGGTTGAAGAGCGCTTCCTTGATCTCGTCGGGAACGCCCTCCTCGGTCGCCGAGGGCCCGTCCGCCGGCGGGAACGACTCCGTCATCGACATCGGCATCGCACCGTTGCGGTAGAAGTTGTTCGAGCCGAGCGAGGGCTTCCAGGTGTTGGCCTCCCAGTCCGGGACGTAGTTGCGGTACCCGCCGGTGTTGAGCTCGATGCGCAGCGTCGACGGCTCGCGGTAGTAGAGGAACGTCTGCTCGCCGATGCCGTGGATGTTGGGGCCGTACTCGATCGGGACACCGTTCTCCATCAGGGTGTCTGCGGCGATGAGCAGCTCCTCGCGGGTGTCGACCCAGAAGGCGTAGTGATTCACGCGACCGGCGCGGGTCGACCCGTCGAGCACGACGCCCAGGTCGTGCGATTTCTCGTTCGTCGTGAGCACCGAGAACACGGAGATGGGCGCTTCATCCAGAACCGTGCGGGCCATGAAGCGGAATCCGAGGACGTCGACGTACCACTTCACGAAGGCGTCGACGTCGGAGGTCGCAACGGTGACGTGGTCGAGCTGACGCGGTGCGCCGGCGATCTTGCTGCGCTTCTCCGGCCGGTCGGGGTAGATCGACGCGGCATCGGTCGTGGACACGTGACGCTCGACATCCCAGTGCAGGGTCATGTCGTGGCCGAACGGGCCGGTGAACCGGTACGCGCGTCCGATCTTGAACCCGTCGATCCACTCCCCCTGGATGCCGGCCGCCTCGACGCGCTTCGCGGCCTCCTCGAGAGCTTCGGCACTCGAGGTGCGCCATGCCATCGTCTCGAGGGCGGGCTCGTCACCGGGGACGACGACGACGGAGTACGCGTAGTAGTCGCCCCAGCAACGGAGGTAGACGCGACCGTCTTCGCGAGCGACCTCGGTGAGGCCGACCTGGGTCTTGTAGAACTCCACGGAGGCCTCGACGTCGGGCGACGTGATCGCCACGTACGAGAGGTGGGAGAGAAGCTTGATCATCATCGATCCTTTCGATACCGGCCGTGTCATCCGGCCGCGTATCCACTATCGCCAGCCGAGGCTCATCAGGGAATCCGTGGTTGCCGATCCCCGTCATCACCTTCACTTATGAGCTGAAGCAGCTGGGCAGCGATCGACGAATCGCACACGTACTCGTCGAAGTCGGCGACGACCGCACCGGATCGGCACGCCTCGACGGCGCGGCGCAGGGCGACCCGGGCGGGATCCTCCCATCGCATCGGCAGCAGGAGTTCGCCCGCTTCATCGGCCACGCGAACCCGCGGCGTTCGACGATCGTCATCGATGCGGATCTCGACGCGGCGAGGCCCGATGCCGGCGACCCTCAGCACCGGTGTGCCCGTCTCCCGCTGCCGGATCTGCAACGTCACGACCGCGTCGCCCGCGCGCGCTTCCGCGATCCCCCCAGCGCGCGTCGCGGCACCGACACCGGGTCGCAGTCCGGCATCGGCGAGCGTCCGAACCCACGCCACCACATCTGTCAGCACGGTGTGCAACTCGCGGACCGGCGCCGTCACCTCGACCTCGATGCGCGGAAACCATCCGCGCTCCCCCACGAGCTCCTGCGCGACGTCCGTCCGGAACCACGCACGATCGATCACGACGGATGCCGCGGGTGGGTCGATCGGCACCCCGCGACCGGCGGACAAGAGCACGAGCTGGTCGCCTCTGCTCTTCGACCTCCGAGACCCGATCACGATGTCCGCGTCGTGGATGTCCGAGGCGACGACCGCCGATGCGGTGAGCTCGGCCAGTGCGATGCGATACTCGTCGTCGGCGGCGAACACGCGCACACCGGTCACGATGCCGCTCCGTCACGGATCCATGCCGCTGCGGCGTCGGCGATGTCGACCGCGTAGTGCGCGTCCGCCCTGATCTCGTCATACTCGACCGCCTCTTCCCCCGAGAGGAGGGCAGCCAGACCACGCCACTCGGCGACGTAGCCGTCCACCGGCTCGCGGCGATGCTCGGTGCGACCCCCCTGGAGCGCGCGCACCTCGACGCCGGCGCTACCCGCGTGCACGAAGGCCGGGGGGAAGGACACCTCCACCTCGTCGGCCTGTGTCAACACGCGCAGCACCCAGGCGGCATCCGCCCCTCCGGGGAGCATGACGGCGGTGAGCGAGATCGGGATGCCATCGGCGATCAGACCGATCGCATAGCCGATGGGTGGCACCGGCCGCGCGTACACGATCCGCTCGAACCGCGGTGCGAGGTCCCTGATGAGGGGGAGGTCGTGAACCGCGAGTCCGAGCACGAGACTGTGCACCACAGCTGAGGCGAACCCGGGATCATTCCAGTCGGGAGCCGGGCGCGCGGCATTCGACGACGCCGCTGTCTCCTCGCTGACGACCGCGTGGTATCGGTCGTTGGGAGGGAGCGCGAGGCTCACGGTGATCGAGTCGATGCGGCCCCCGTGCGCGAGCAGATGCTTCTTCGCCCTGGTCCACGCGGGGTCGTAGACGTGGTTCGTCCCGACGACGAGTGCCGCCCCTCGCGCGCGGCACTCGTCGATCACGGCATCCACGTCCTCGTGCGTCAGTCCGATCGGCTTCTCGCAGAGGATCGAACGCTTTCCCGCGTCGAGCGCCGCGAGGATCTGCGCCGCGTGGTGCTCCGGCGGGCTGCAGATGACCACCACATCCACCTCGGGGTCGCCCAGAAGCGACTCGGCCCCGGTGGACGAGCGTGCACCGAATGAGTCGGCGAGCCGACCGGCGGCACCGCTTCCGGAGTCCGCCACGTGCACGACGGCGAAGGTGTCACCGAGGCGGGCGAGCGTCGGCGCATGCAACGCCCGGGCGCCTGGGCCTGCGCCGATGATCCCCACCCCGTACGGCTTCTTCGCCATGCGTCGATCTCCTCGCAGAAGGGGCTAAACTTCCCACTTAAGCCGAAAGCCTACATAAGATGCGGCGATCTCGACACTTCGCACATCAACGGGGCACGGACTCTTCTTCATGTCAGGATGTGCCATGGCCAGCGAATCGACCCTCCGCTTCTCCGCTCAGACGGACGAGGTGACGAGCCTCCTCCGCATCGTCAACATGGTCCGCACGGGCGAAGCGATGACGCGGCCCGAGATCGGACGCATCACCGGCTTGGGCCGAGGGGTCGTCACCCAGCGCATCGACCAGGCGATCGAGATGGGGTTCCTCGCGGACAGCGAGCTCGCCCCCTCGACCGGAGGCCGCTCGGCGCGAACCCTGCGCTTCCGCAGTGAGCAGGGGCTGATCGTCGTCTGTGCGCTCGGCGCCCTGCACATCCGCGTGGGCATCGCCGATCTCGACGGGACGCTCATCGCACACACGCACGAGCCCTGGGACATCGCGAGCGGACCGGAGAAGACCCTCGCCCGCACGATGGAGCTGGCCGATGCCCTGCTGACGAAGCAGGGGGAAGCACCGGTCTGGGCCGTGACGGTCGGCCTTCCCGGCCCGGTGGACTTCGCGCACGGACGACCTGTCGCGCCGCCGATCATGCCGGGGTGGAACGGTTTCGACGTGCGCGGCGCGATCCAGGAGCACTTCGACGCCCCCGCCTGGATCGACAACGACGTCAACCTGCTCGTCTTCGGTGAGCGCGCTCGACGCGACGCCGCAACCGACGACCTGATCTACTGCAAGATCGGATCGGGGATCGGGTCCGGCCTGCTCTCCCAGGGGAGGGTGCATCGCGGCGCGAACGGTGCCGCCGGTGACATCGGCCACGTGCGGGTGAGCGGCTCGGAGGAACCGTGCCGTTGCGGCAAGGTCGGCTGTCTCGAAGCGGTCGCCGGCGGGTGGGCGCTGGTGCGCGATGCCCGTCGCGCGATCGAGAACGGCGCCACCGGCCAGCTCGCGGAGGCCGCACACACCGGCGGACAGCTCACACCGGAGGCCATCGCCAGGGCGGCCGAGAACGGGGACAGCCTCGCCATCGGCCTCGTGCAGCACTCCGCGCGCGTGGTGGGGGAGGCGGCGGCGACGCTGGTCAACGTCTTCAATCCGAAGATCTTCATCATCGGCGGCGCGGCGGCCGCGGCGGGCGAGCTCTTCCTCGCCGAGGTGCGGCAGCGCGTCTACGAGCTCTCGCTCCCCCTCGCGACACGCGACCTCCAGATCGTCCCGTCGGTGAACGATGCGCAGGAGCCGCTGCGTGGCGGCGCTGCCCTCGCGATCGAGACACTGTTCGTCACCACCTTCCCCCGCTGGTTCTCGGGAGGACGCCCGACGGTGCACGTCACGTCACCCGCCTGACCACTCCCTTCCACTTCTTCCCGAATCAGGCATAAGTCGGTAGCTTATGTTCTGAAGAAGCACGAAGGAGTGACATGACTCTGGCCATCCTGCGCGAGGACGCCCTCACAGCCGACGGCGAGGGGTCCGCGCTGCGACTCTCGCTTCCGTGGATACGTTCTCTTCCGCTCGCGTGCCTGCGAGGGCTCCGGCTCGAGGTCGACGGCTCCCCCGTCGACGACCTCCGCATCCGACTCGCCGACGGCGACCTCGCCCCGCAAGAACTTGAAGGCGTTGACCGGTGGTGGTTCGTGCAGGATCGCATCGTGCTCGTCGGCATCCCTGCCCTGAACCCCGGCGCGCACGTCCTGGTGGTCTCGTTCACCCTGCTCATCCCCTATCTCCCCGGCGGACCGGACACCCCGCTCGCCCTCCCCTTCCGCGAAGAGCGCGCGTGCGCGGTCGACGTGCGGCTCCCCCGACCCGACGTGTCACGCGACGCCGCGTGACCCGCCCGCCCCGATCGAATGCGAGTGCAGCCATGACCGACCCCGATGACTGGACGCTCACCGCCAGTGCGTTCAATTGGACGCCCGACGTCATCCGCGCCGAGCGCACCGCCGCGGACATCGCCGTCGACATCGTCGCTGACGGCGTCGCCTCGGCGATCGAGGTCGAGGCCGGCCAGGTCTGGCGCGGCTTCCCGGCGCCGACGGATACCGAGGCGCGGGAACTCCGCGAGCGGCTGGCCGCGGTCGGCGGCCGGATCAGCATCGTCGGTGCGAGCATCGATGACTGGACACCCGACGGACGACGGCGCACCGATCAGGAACGCTACGACTTCCTCCTGCCGCAGTTGCGCGCCGCCCACCAGGCCGGCGCCCTCGGCGTGCGGGTGCCGATCGGGCAGCCGGGCCGGGAGCTGCTCGAGCGGCTACTGCCGGTGCTGCACGATCTCGACCTCGTGCTGTTCGAAGAGGCCCAGGGGCAGCAGACACCGCAGGCTCAACCCGACGCGTTCGACGCGATCGCGGCGCTCGACGACCCGCACGTCCGCGTTCTCCTCGACATCAGCATGCTGATGCCCTCGCTGCCCGAGAGCTACATCGACGTGCTGCGACGCGGCGGCGTGGACGAGGCGCTGGTGGAACAGCTGAGCACGGCGTGGCGCGCGCCCGAGACACACGACGCGGTCCTCGCCGCAGTGCGGGGCGGCACCGTGCCGCCGTCCGTGCACACGATGTTCATGAATCTCATCGTGCGATTCGGCCGATCCGACGCGCGGGACCTCCGCGGGGTGATCTCCCTGGTCGCCGGCGCACACCTGAAGTTCTGGGACCTCGACGACACCGACGGTCGGATCTCCCGGCCCATCGCCGACCTCGCTCGCGAGCTGCGGGTGGCCGGGTTCGCCGGCACGCTCTGCAGCGAGTGGGGCGGACACGAGTGGATCGCGGATGTGACGCCCGCGGATGCCACGCGTCGGCATCTCGACCTCGCGCGAGCAGCGCTTGCCGGCATCTGACCAGCGTCACCTCCGCACCCACGCGGGTGCGGAGGCGTCGACTCAGCCCTCCTGGTTGTAGTACGGCCAGGGCAGGAACCGCCGCTCGCCGCGACGATCCGGACCGGTGAGGGAGATCTCGCCGGTCGCCGCCCACTCCACACCGCGCGGGAACATGCGGATGAACTCGATGCGACGGAACGTGTCGATGTCGTGACCGATCGTGACCGTGAAGCTGCGGCCGGCACCGTACTCGTTGATCCACGCGACAGGCTGGTGCGTGTTCACACCGATCATCCCGCTGAGCCCCTCATCCGGGATGTCCACCGGGTAGTGCTTCATCGGCCAGACCGGTGCGTTCTCATACGACTCCAGGTCATCGAAAACGCTGAGCAGCACCTGCGCACCGTCGTACATCTCCACGCCCATGAGGATGTCGTCACCGGTGACGGTCCACGTCGCGCTGATGCCGTCGGTGATCTCGTGGCGTGGCTCGGCCGTGTGCACGAGCGCCTCACCCCAGGGCCGCGGGCGCAGACCCGTCGACAGGTTGAGTTTCGCGCCACGCATGACGTTGTACTCCTCGGGATAGCCCCAGTCGTCCTCCTGCACGGAGGAGCCGTGGAACCACACGATGCCCTTGCCGTCCTCCCGCACGAATTTCAGCAGCGCGGCGTCGGTCTCGGCACCGAAGCCGACAGCCTTGTCGAAGAAGCCGTCGCGCCCCTCGAAGACCACGATCACGACGTCGTACTTGTCGATGATGTCGGCGCCGAGACCGCGCGGGTCCTCGATGACGCGGACCCGGAACCGGCCGGTGTCTTCGAGGAGGGCCGTGATCCACTCGTTGTGCTTGCGGAAGCTGCGGAACTCGTTGTCGTGCTCCCGGGTCATATGACCTGAGAGGATGAGGGCGCTCAGCATGTCCGCCATGTCAGTGCGATCCGTCGGTGTGGGTGGAGAAAGCCGAGTCGAACTGCGCGTGCGGCGGGGTGATCTCGGCGAGCTTGCGGACGAAGGCGAGCGCCTCGGGTCCGCCGACGAGACGATCCATGCCCGCGTCCTCCCACTCCACGCTCGTCGGGCCCTCGTAGCCGATGGAGTTGAGGGCGCGGAAGATCGGCTCCCACGGCACCGCTCCGTGGCCGGTCGACACGAACGTCCATCCCCGGCGCGGGTTGCCCCACGGCAGGTGCGAGCCCAGCCGGCCGTTGCGGCCGTCGAGGTAGGTGACCGACTCCTTCACATGGACGTGGAACACGTGCTCGGCATAGTCGAGGACGAAGGCGACCGGGTCGAGCTGCTGCCACACGAAATGCGAGGGGTCGAAGTTGAACCCGAAGCTCTTGCGGTGGCCGATCGCCTCCAGAGTCGCCTTCGCGGTCCAGTAGTCGTACGCGATCTCCGAAGGGTGCACCTCCAGCGCGAACCGCACGCCGACCTCCTCGAACACGTCGAGGATCGGGTTCCAACGGTCCGCGAAGTCCTGGTATCCGGCGGCGATCCACTCCTCGGATGCCGGCGGGAACATCGCCACGGCCTTCCAGATCGACGACCCGGTGAAGCCGGTCACGGTGGATACGCCGAGCTTCGCCGCGAAGCGCGCGGTGTCCTTGAGCTCCTCCGCCGCGCGGAGACGCACACCCTCCGGTTCGCCGTCGCCCCACACCCTGTCGGAGAGGATGTCGCGGTGTCGGGCGTCGATCGGATCATCGCACACCGCCTGGCCGGCGAGGTGATTGGAGATGGTCCAGACTTTCAGACCGTTGCGCGCCAGGATTTCCTTGCGGCTCTGCACGTAGGCCTCGTCGTCCCAGCGCGAGACATCGATGTGGTCGCCCCAGCACGCGATCTCGAGGCCGTCGTAACCCCACTCGCCCGCGAGCCGTGCCACCTCCTCGAACGGCAGATCGGCCCACTGGCCGGTGAAGAGGGTGATCGGTCTGGACATCGTCGTCTCCTTCTGGGTGTGTCCCGTCGTGGCGGGTGTCTATGGGGGCCGCTCAGGTGGTGTCGGCCCAGCGGCTCCCGTCGTTCGAGCTGGCCTCGACGGCCTCCAGCACACGCTGGACCTCGAGCCCTTCCTCGAAGGACGGGGAGGGATCCTCGCCGGCGGAGACCGCCTCGACGAAGTCCTTCGCCTGGTGCACGAAACCGTGCTCATAGCCGAGCATGTGCCCGGCGGGCCACCATGCGGACAGATAGGGATGCTCGCTCTCGGTCACGAGGATGCGGGTGAATCCCTGCAGCGCCGGATCGGCGGTGCGGTCGTAGAACTGCAGGACGTTGAGGTCTTCGAGGTCGAAACGGAGCGCACCGCGATCGCCGGAGACCTCGAGCGACAGGGCGTTCTTGCGCCCTGTCGCGAAGCGCGTGGCCTCGAAGGAGACGAGCGTGTCGTCGGCCAGGCGCCCCGTGAAGATCGCCACGTCGTCGACCGTGACTTCGCCGCGGCCCTCCGCCGCCGTCCCGCTCAGACCCGAGCCCTCTCCCTGCAGCGGACGGGTCTTCACGATCCGGTCGACCGTGCCGGAGACCCGGACGATCTCCTGCCCTGTGACGAATCGCGTCATGTCGATGATGTGCGCGCCGATGTCACCGAGCGCGCCGGATCCGGCATGCTCCTTCTGCAGCCGCCACGCGAGCGGCATCTCCGGGTCGACCAGCCAGTCCTGGCGGTACGCGGCGCGCACCTGCTGCACTCGGCCGACCTTACCCTGGGCGATGAGATCCCGTAGCAGGGTGACGGCCGGCACCCGGCGGTAGGTGAAGCCGACCATCGAGCGAACACCGGCGGCACGGGCCGCGGAGGCGGCCTCCGCCATCTCCTCCGCCTCAGCCACGGTGTTGGCGAGCGGCTTCTCGACGATGACGTGCTTGCCGGCGCGCAGCGCGGCGATGGCGATTTCCGCGTGCGAATCCCCCGGGGTCACGATGTCGACGATGTCGATGTCGTCGCGGGCGATCACCGCACGCCAATCGGTCGCAGCCTCCTGCCATCCCCACTGTCGGGCCGCCGCCGCCACGGCCGTCTCCGTGCGCCCGACGACGACGGCCATCTCGACCGCCTCCGGGAGCTCGAACACGGCTGGCGCCTGTCGCCATCCCACCGAGTGCGCGGCTCCCATGAAGCCGTACCCGATCATCGCGACCCGCAGGGTCATGCGAGCACCAGGGTTCGTTCGACAGGGACGCGGTTGGTGACGTAGCGTCCGGGGCCGCCGTCGGCGCCCGGCATGATCTGCATGTAGAGCAGACGCATCGTGAGCACGACCTCGACCGTGATCTCGGCACCCGCCGCCGGCGGCGCATCGAGGTCCACGAGCACGTCAGGGCGATCGGAGAGGAACCACAGCGTCTCGGACTGCTCCGGCAACTCCTCGACGCGGTACTCGCGTCCCCCCAGCGAGAAACGGATGTGGTCGCGGTCGATCGCGGTGCCGTTCACCCGCACTTCGACGTTGTCGACGGCCGAGAGCCAGAGACTCCGGTACCAGGGGATCTGCAACGAGACCGAGATCCCGGATGCCGTACGGTGCACGTCCGAGTCGGCGAACAGTGAGTTGTGAGTGGCCATGACGGCGCTCCTTTGAAGTCGTGCTGATCGTGTCGGTGAGGAGGACCGGTCAGACCCGTGCGGTCCGAGCGGCGTCCTCGACGGCGGCACGCATGAGTGCGTGCTGCTTCTGGACGAGGTCGATGGGGTCGGCTTCGCCGAGGTCGCTGAACGCGTGCCCCTCCCACTCGCTGGAGAGGAACCCCTGATAGCCGCCCTCGACGAACTGCCGCACGATGCGCGGGATGTCCATCGCCGGCTCCTCCCCGTCTGCGCCGATGTCGTAGAACTTCGCGTGCACGTGGAAGATCTGGGGCATGATGTCCAGCCACTCCTCCGCGGGCACCAGGCCGTGCATGTTGAAGGCCAGACGGGTGAACGGGCCGAAGCGGAGCGGATCGACACCCTCGCCGATCAGGTAGTCCTCGAACTTCTGGTTGCGCACATGCATCGGAGTCGGCTCATGCCAGATCTCGTCCATCACCGGGAAGTGCTTCTCGTCCATGCCCATCTGGCTGAGCGTGCGGAGCAGGGTCGGCGAGAGGCTGTGCATGGTCGACGAGAAGTCGGCCGTGAAACCGAGACGGTCGCTGCCGAGCTCATCGTAGAGTTCCCGGATGCTGACGACCTTGGGATCGTTCGGTCCCTGCGGCGCGTGGATCTCGTAGCCCAGGTACTGGTCATACTCCTCGGCGAGCGGAAGGAGGCTGCGCAGCAGCTCCTTGCCCGCAGAGCGGATGACGATCTTCCGGAAGCCGAGAGTGTTCGCGGTCTTCAGCTGCCGCGCGAGGAAGTCATGCTCCTCGTCCGGCGTCATGTCTCGGTCCTTGCGTCGTCCCATGTCCAGGTTCGTCCCGACTGCGCTGGGCTCGAGACCATGCTCGTCGAGGGTGTCGAACCACAGCTTCACGAACGCGTCGTCCACGTCGGGGTAGGTGCGCAGTAGCTGGGCGATGTTGAACTCGACGCCGGGGCCGATGCCGTTCTCCGCCACGGCCGCGATGAGGGTCTGCGGTGTGTACTGTCCCGCGGCGAACTCACTGGTCAGCGAATAGAGCGTGGTGCCGAGGCGGATGCCGGTGCCTGCGATGCCGTTTTCTTCAGTCATTCTCTGGGGTCCTCTCAACTGCGGACGGTCACGGCCTGGTGGCCGGCGTGGTGGGCGGCGAGCACGGAACGCGCTTCGGCCGGGTCTGTGATCATGCGGGACCCGGCGTCCTCTGCGGCGGCGCGCTGCACGGCCTGCTCACCGGCGATGATGTCGAAAGGGCTCTGCCAGTGGTTCCAGTGCCAGCCCTCGTACTCGCTGGAGATGGCTCCGGAGTAGCCGTTCTCCACCAGCAGTCCGATGAGTTCGCGCACCGGCACGGACGGCTCTTCGCCGTTCTCGTCGATGCCGAAGAACTTGCCGTGCACGTGCCGCACCCAGGGCATGATCTCGAGCCAGTCGTCCACGCGCGCCGGGCCGAAGAGACCCGTGCCGTTGATCCCGAAGTCGATGCCGAGGTCCGGACGTCCATGTTGCGCGGCGAGACCGATGAATCGGCCGAAACGTTGACCGTGCTCACCCTGATCCGCGGGCGGACCCTGCTCGGAGAATTCGTCCCACAGGGCGACGACGGCGGCGCGCAGCTCGTCGCTCGCACCGCGGCGACGGTACGCCTCGAGCAGGGACGGAGCGAAGCCGGTCACCGTCGCGCCCCAGTCCATGGTGAAGCCGAGGAGCGGCGAGCCGATCTTCTCGTAGCGATCCCGGAGCGCGAGGATGCGCGGGTGGGACGCGTACTGGTCGGCGTGGACCTCGAGCGCGAGGGTGACGCCGAACTTCTCCGCCACGGGCACGAGCTGCTCCATCGAGTCCGGCGTGATCGAGATCTGCACGCGGGCGACCGGGAAGCCCAGGCGCGCGGTGGCCTCGATCTGACGGCTCATGTACTCGATGAGCTCCTCCTGCGTGAGCAGGCGGTCGCGACGGAGGCCGATGTCGGCGTTGACGGCGATGGAGGTCGGGACGAGGTCGACCTCCTGAAGCAGGTCGCGGAACGATCCGATGAAGCGGTCGTCGAGATCGGGGAAGCCGCGGAAGCTGGAGAATCCGATGATCTCGATGCCGGGACCGTACCCGTTCGCGGCCACCTTGCGCACGAGGCCGTCCAGATCGTACTCACGCCCGTGGAAGGCGCGGGTGAAGCTGTAGAGGGTGACCCCCTGAATGGGCGTTCCGAGCTGAGCAGTCATGCCGCCACCGCTTTCATGGTCTTGATGTCGCGCTCCTCGATGTGGAGCACCTCGCTGTCGCTGATGACGATGTAGGGGATGTACAGGGTCAGATCGACGGCGACTTCATGGTCTGCGTCTGCCGAGATCGGCAGCTCTCCGGAGAGCACGGCCGAGTCGGCGGGGAACCACCAGCTCTCCACGTTCGTCGCCAGCTCGTCGAAGGTGAAGATCGCACCGTTCATCTCCCAGCGCAGCGACTCGGTCGGCACGGGCGTGCCGTCGATGGTGAGGCCGGCCTGGCCGATGCAAGAGGCCGGCAGGGCGCGGTACCACGGCACCCTCACCTCCACCGCAACGCGCGTGCCATCCGTCGTGAGCGTTCCCTGCTCGATGATGCGGTCGGGAATCACCGGGACCTCCTCGTCCTGAGAGCGTTGCCCTCTTCTTTCGTATTCCTACACACTAATGTCTAAATCAGACGGAAGCAAGAGATGTCGTCGTCTCACAGGTGAGCGGCGAGCGCGCGCGCCCCGCGCACCGCGAGCGCCACCGAGGTGAGGGTCGGGTTGCACGCGGTGGACGTCGGGATCACCCCGTTGCCCGCGACGTAGAGCCCGGGAACCCCCCAGACCTCGCTGTTCGGACCGCACACGCTCTCCCCGTCGTCGACCGCTCCCATGCGCGTGGTGCCCTGATAGTGCAGCGATGCACCGAACGGCAGCGTGAACGGGCGTTCGCCCAGCGGCTCGCCCACCGCAGCAGCGAGGCGGACGATCTCCTCACGTGCCCGGTCGAGCACCTCGTGGTCTCGAGCGGTGAGCCGGTAGTGGATCTGCGGCGCCGGCAGCCCGTATCCATCGAGCCGCTCGTCCGAGAAGTCCACACGATCCTCGCGCTGCAGATCTTTCGCGCAGAAGAGCCCGAGCCCGACGATCGACCCCGGCACCGCGGGGTCGTCCTCTGCGAGCGCGATCGGAGACGCATCGAGCTGCATGACCTGACCGTGGAAGGGCTTCGCGTCCGTGTACGGCACCCAGGTGACGCCGCTCGTCGCACCGATCCCCGCGGCCGGGGGCGCATCCGCACCGCCTGCAGCCCCCATAACCGCAGCCGCGATGTCCCGGATCCGGGTCGCATAGACCACCTGGGTCTGATCGTTCAGGTATCGCCCCAGGGCATCGGGACGGATGCCGGATGCCCAGAGAATCTGTGGAGTGCGCAGCGCGTCGGCCGCGATCACGACCGCCCGCGCCCGGACCTCGTGCTCGTCACCCGAGCGCCGGTCGTTGACCCGCACTCCTGCGGCATGGCCATCCTCGACGAGCACCGCCGTCACGAGGGAGTCGTCGAACAGAGTGAAGTGGGGATTGGCCCGGGTCTCGTCGCCGAACACGACGTCCGCGCCCGACCAGACGAGCACTCCGTCGTCGCGACGATGCACCGCGAGCGGCATCCTCTGCACGCGTGCGTGCGGCTCCCGACCCTCGTCGGCGGTGGTCGCCAGACGCTCACGCACCAGGTCGCTGAACGGCGCGCCCTCGAAAGCGTCCGTCGTCACGCCGAGGAGACGGTCCGCCTCGGCGAGGAGCTCGTCGAGGTCGTCGATGAAGCCGATGCGCTCCGACTCGTTCGGCCGCGGACATGCGCCCGTCCAATGTGCCGACATCCCGCCGACGTTGCTGGACATCGCGAGGACCGGAAGACCGTCCTCGCCATCTGCGGCGAACCCCTCCTCGAGGAGGAACGTACCGGGCCGTCCGCGTCGCTCACCGCTCTTCACCGCGCCGGGCGAGGCCACTGTGGCAGCGGTGCCGCCTCGTGGCCCTTCCGAGCGTCGCTGCGCCTCCGCGCGGAGCGACGGGTCCGCGATGTTCTTGACGTGGGCACCGGGCGGGTCCGTGACCGTCGGACCCACCTCGAACAGGGCGATGCGAGCGTGGGGTGCACGCTCGGACAGCACCCGTGCATAGGACGCACCGGCAGGGCCGCTGCCGACGATGACGACGTCGACCTCGGCAGGATAGGAGCGTGTCATGCGCGGGCCGCCACCTCGACGATGTGCCGGACGGACGCGGCGCTTTCGATCGTCGGGTAGTACTCGAGCCCGATCGGCCCGTCGTATCCCGAGGCGCGCAGCCATCCGAGACGCTCGACCCAGTCGATCGAGCCGGCGCCGGGCTCACCGCGGCCCGGCGCATCCGCGAGCTGGACGTAGCGGATGAGATCGCCCGCCCCCGCGAGCTCGGCCCGCATGTCCTCGCCTTCGACAGCGGAGTGGTAGATGTCGTAGAGGACCCCGAAGGACGGCGAGTCGACCCCCCTCGCCACGTAGACCGCCTCGCTCGTGCGGTCGAGCAGTGATCCGGGGTGGTCGACGCGGACGTTGACGGGCTCCAGCACGAGGGTGACCCCCGAGCCGTCGATCTGCGCGATCGCCTTCTGGTAGATCTCGATCAGCTTGTCGAGCTGCACCTGACGCTTCCATCCCCCGAAACCGGTGCCGCTGCCCACGACGATCCGTGGCGTGCCCAGTTCCCGCGCGATCTCCACGCCCTCATCGAGCTTCCGGAAGAACTCGGAGTGGTCCCACGGCGGGATCATGAACTGCGTGCGAGGTTCGGCGAGCTGCGCCTCGAGAGTGGTCCCGGTCTCTTCCAAGGCGGCCTTGAGCGCCGGAAGGTCCTTGGGCGTGCTGGGTGCATCCACGCCGGTCGGGCCCCACATCTCGACGGAGGAGAATCCCGCCGCAGCAGCCGCCCGGACGCGGTCATGGTAGTCGCCTGCCTCGGTGAAGAGGAGCTCGATGTTGGGTGCCAACTGGTACATGATTTCCTTCGGTTCAGAACATGGGGTGGTCGTGGACGGATGTCTCGGGCACGGGTTGCAGGACATCCCAGTGCTCGACGATCACGCCGTCCTCGAATCGGTAGATGTCCGCCACCGCGGCATCCGGTGCGCCCGGCCGCGAAGCCCTGACGTGGACCATGGCGAGATCGCCGTCCACGATCATCCGCTGGATCTCGAAGCGCGCATCGGGCGAGCCGTCGAACTTCGGGGTCAGCATCTCGATCGCCGCGGCCGGTCCGTCCGGCACGCTCGGATTGTGCTGGCGGTAGTCGGCGGAGACGAGGAACGCGAAGGCATCGGCCACGCGCTTCTCGGTGTAGAACAGACGGCAGAACTCCTCGAAGGAGGCGCGGTTGTCGTTCGGCATCCGTTCAGCCCTTCAGTCCGCCGGCGAAGCCCTGGATGAAGCGCTTCTGCGCGAACAGGTAGAACGCGAGGATCGGGATCATCGAGACGATGACGATCGCGAAGATCTGGTTCCACTGCGAGACCAACGAGCCGATGTAGTAGTACATCGCCACGGGGAGGGTCTGCACGCTCGATCCACCGAGGAAGATCAGCGACGTGAAGAAGTCGTTCCAGACGATGAGACCGACGAAGATCGCGACCGTGCCGGTGGCGGGTCCGACCAAGGGGAAGACGATCTTGAAGAAGACCTGCGTGCGGCTCGCACCGTCGATCGTCGCCGCCTCCTCATACTCCGTCCCGATGCCCCGGAAGAAGTTCGAGTACAGGAAGATCGACAGCGGCAGCATCATGCCCGTGTAGAGGATGATCATGCCCCAGATCGAGCCGGTGAGACCGAGGCTTCGAGCGCCGATGTAGAGCGGCACGGTACCCAGCTGCGTCGGCAGGACGATCGCGATGAGGAAGAGCGAGAACGCCAGCTTGCCCCAGCGCGTCGTGCTTCGGGCGATGACGTATCCGGTGAGGGCCCCGAGGATCACGAGGGCGACGATGCTTCCCGCGGTGATCAGGACGGAGTTCAGCAGTCCCATCAGCACGTTCGAGTTGCCGGTCGCGGTGAGGACGTTGACGAAGTTGTCGAACGTCGGAGCCGTCGGCGGCGCCAGCGGAGACGTGCTGAAGACCTCGGCATCCGGCTTCAGAGCGATGATGATGAGGAAGTAGAACGGTGCGAGGAAGACCAGGGCGAGCACCCAGAGACCGATCTCCCGGAGCAGCGTGAGCTTGGTGTAACGGAACATCTCAGTCCTCCGGGGCCTGGGTGATGCGCTGCTGAATCGCGGCGAAGAACAGGATGATCACGGTCAGGATCAGCGCGAGCGCCGCTCCGTAGCCGAAGTTGCCGAGCGAGAACGCCTGCTTGTAGACCTGGGTCGCGAGCGTCTCGGTGGCGCCGGCCGGACCGCCGCCGGTGAGGGCGATGATCTGGTCGAAGATGCGCAGTCCCTGCACGATGCCCAGGGTCGTCGCGATGGCGATCGCCGGGCGGATCGACGGGACGGTGATGTGCACGAAGCGCTGCCAGAGACCGGCACCGTCGATCGCCGCGGCCTCCTCGATCTCCACCGGCACGGACGCGAGGCCGGCCATGTAGATGACCATCGCGAATCCGGTGGTCTGCCACACGACCACCAGAAGCACCGACCAGATGGCGAAGGTGGGGTCGGCGAGCCACGGTCGCACCCAGCTCTCGAGGCCGACGGCCTGGAGCGCGAGGTTGATCGGTCCGTTGAACTCGAAGATGAACTTCCAGATGTACGCGGTCGCGAGCGGGCTCAGCACCACGGGCATGAAGAACAGGACGCGGAGCGCGTACCGGGTCTTGATCATCCGGTTGAGGCCGAGGGCCAGGGCGAGTCCTGCGACGTTGGAGAGGATGACCGAGAGGAAGGCGAGGAAGAGGGTGTTCCCCAGAGCCAGGAGCTTCGAGGGGTCGGTGAGGATCTTCGCGAAGTTCTCGAGGCCCAGGAACTCGAAGGCTCCGAGTCCCGTCCAATCGGTGAAGGCGAAGAAGCCGCCGACGCTGGTCGCGACGTAGTGGATGCCGATGACGAGCACGACACCCGGCAGCGCCCACCACCAGTGACCGAATTTGAGAAGGCCCGGCCGCCGTGGTGTTCCGCCGCGCCGCTGCGGCGATTGCCGCGGCACGACGACGGCCTCTGTCTCGGAAGATTGCATCGTCGCAGTCATTTCACTCTCTCGATGGTGAAGCGGTGGCCGCCGCGAACGGCGGCCACCGCTGGTCGTGTTTACTGCTCCCAGGCCGCGTCGAGCGACTCGAGGACCGAGTCCACCGTGGACTGACCGGTCAGCACTCCCTGCACGCCCGTGGCGAGCGCCTCGTAGACCGCGGCGTTCGGCCACGACTGGTTCGGCAGAGCGGTGAACTCACCGTTCTTGAGCAGATCCTGGACGGGCGCATAGACGGTGTCGGACAAGTCGACGTCGGCGATGCCGGTGATCGGAAGACCGCCGGAGACCTCGGCGAAGAGGCCTGCCTGCTCCGGTTCCGCCACCCACTCGAGGAAGTCCGCCGCTGCATCCTTCTTCTTCGAGGATGCGGTGATCGACAGGGAGTACGTCGGGCTGGCGACGCCGAAGGCCTGGTCACCGGAGCCCTCGGGCGGGAACGCCTGCGCCACGAACTCCTGGTCGGGCGCTGCCTGCATCAGCTCGGAGGCAGAGCCGAGCGGACCGAAGAAGCCGAGACCCGCACGCTCGTGATGCCGTTGGTCAGCACATCGAAGCCGCCGCCGACAGCGCCGTCCTGGATGCAGCCGGCCTCGTTCAGGTCGATGATGGCCTGGAACGTGTCCTTCCATCCCTCGGTGTCGGCGAAAGTCGTGTCGCCGGCGATGCGGTCGGCGTTCCAATTCGGGTTCTCCGCGTAGACCCGAGTCGCCGAGATGTTCATGGCGAGCATGCCGGCGTTCGGCGCTGCCGCTCCCGCGACGAGAAGAGCGGTCTTGCCCTGGTCGCGCATGTCCTTGCAGAGCCCGATGAACTCGTCCCAGTCGGTCGGGAAGCCGTCGACGCCCGCGTCATCCGCGGTGGTCTGGTTGTAGATGAGCCCGGTGTACTGCAGGACCAGCGGCTGACCGTAGGTCTCGCCGTCGACGACGAACATCGACTCGCTCCCGTCGGGGATGAGGTCCTGCGCATAGTCGCCGAGCGGCTCGAGGAAGCCGCCCTCACCCAGCGGGATGATCGAGCGGGTCTGCCCGCTGCCTGCCTCGGTCTGGATGACGTCGGAGGCGTTGCCCGCCTGGAGCTGCGTGCGGAGGGTGTCTCCGTAGGTGTCGTTGGGAACCGGGTTGAGCGTGATCGTCACGTTCGGGTGCGCCTCTTCGTACGCCTCGGCGAGCGCCTCGAAGGGGCTGTCCAGGTTGTTCGAAGTGGAGTAGGCGAGAGAGAACTCGACCTTGTCGCCGCCCGCGTCATCGCCACCGGCGTCGTCACCGCCCGAGCACCCGGCCAGGGCGAGGGCACCGATCACGGGGACCGCGACAAGAGCTGCGCGACGCCGCCGAACAATATGACCGTGCTGTGTCATGATCAGCCTTTCTGACTTCATCGTCGGCGTCTCGTCCATTGAGCCGCCTGCTGTGAAATTCAGTATGACCTCGATAAGCCAGAAACACACATAAGTCTTCTCGATGTGGAGCATAAGCGAAGTCGCGCTCCCCTCGATGCACCGTGGCCCGTCGACCTCGGTCATAGTCGAGGTCGATACCCAGCGGCGACCCCATCGCTCCGATTGATACACTCCGAAGTGGACCGCACCCGCTCTCGGCCCGGAGGATCACATCGTGGTGACCGATCATGCCCAGCTTTCCCGACTCGACCTGAACCTGCTCGTGTCGCTCGACGCCCTGCTCACCGAGCGCAGCGTCACGCGCGCGGCCGAACGTCTGCATCTGAGCCAACCGGCACTGAGCGCATCGCTTTCGAAGCTGCGCATCCACTTCGGTGATCAGATCCTCGCTCGTCGAGGCAACAGCTACGAACTCACCCCTCTCGCCGTCCGCCTCGCCGAGCACACCTCGACCGCGCTGGAGTCAGCCAGACGCGTGTTCGAGACGCAGGCCTCGTGGTCCCCCTCGGAATCGACCAGGGAGTTCTCGATCTACGGTTCCGACTACGGATTCGTGACGATCGGACGGGCGGTGTCGGCCCTCGCCGCCGAGCGTGCCCCCGGTGTGCGATTCCGCTTCATGCTGCACAACCCGACGATCGTCGACGATGCCCTCAGTCGACTGCGCTCCGTGGACGGCATGGTCATCCCGCACGGACACGTCACCGACATGCCGTACACGGACCTCTGGCGTGACGACTGGGTGGCGATCGTCGACGACGACCACTTCGGCTCGGAAGAGCTCACGATGGCGCGCATCGCGGACGCGCCCTGGGTGCTGACGTTCCAGTCGCGGACGGCCTTCACCTCCGCGGCGAGGCAGATCCAGCAGATGGGCGTGGAACCGCGCATCGCGGTCGTCGTCGAGAGCTTCCTCTCGCTCCCGCACTTCATCGTCGGCACCGACCGGATCGGGCTCGTGCAGTCGGCGGTGATCCCGACGATCTCCGCCGTCCCCGGCATTCGCGTCGTCCCCCTGCCGTTCGCCGCGACGCCGATCGTCAACGCTCTGTGGTGGCACCCCGTCCACGGCCGCGACCCCGAGCACGCCTGGATGCGCGAGCTGTTCGCCGAGGCCGCGCGCACGCTGCCCTCCGTGGACTGAGTGAAGACGAGCCGTCAGCCTGCGACGGACGCACTCCGCATGCTCGCGCGGATGAGGTCGTGCTGGCGGCGCACCAGCAACAGTGGGTCGACCTCCCCCAGCTCGGCGAAGGCGTGTCCCTCCCATTCGCTCGACCAGAATCCGCGATAGCCGCCCTCGACGAACACCCGCACGAGCTCGGGATAGTCGATCGCCGGCTCCTGTCCCGCCTCGTCGATGTCGTAGAACTTCGCGTGGACGTGCATGATCTGCGGCATGATGTCCGCCCACTCGGCCGGCGCCACATGACCGTGCATGTTGAAGGCCAGATGGGCGAAGGAACCGAGCCGACCGGGATCGAAGCCGCGTCCACGGAGGTACCCGATGAACTCCTCCTGGCGCTCGCGCATCGTGGCGTCGGTGGCCCAGATCTGCTGGAGCGTCTCGAGCGCGTCGTCGTCGAGTCCGGCGCGCTGCACCCCGCGGAGCAGGGTGGGAGACATCGCGTGCATGGTGGACGAGAAGTCGGCGACGAAGCCCAGCAGCGGGGAGTCGAGCTCAGCGTAGGTCTCGCGCACCGCGAGGATCGGCTCGGCGTTGGGTCCGAGCGGCGCATGGATCTCGTACGCGAGCTTCAGTTCGAGCCTCTCGGCGACGGGGAGCAGGCGACGCAGCAGGTCGGGTTTCGCGCTCTGGATACGCACGAGCGGGAAGCCGAGCTTCTTCGCCCCGTGGAACATGAGCTCGCTGAACTCGAACTCCTCATCAGGCGTCATGTCGCGGTGACGGCGACGCCCCATATCGAGGTTCGCCCCGAACGAGCTGGCGACGAATCCGTGCCTGTCGAACGCGGCACGCCAGGTGCGCAGGAAGTCATCGGACACGACCGGATAGGTCGGCAGCACCTGCGATGCGACGATCTCGATCCCCGGGCCGATGCCGAGGTCAGCGACGCGGTCGAGAAGTCCGTCGAAGTCGAACCAGCCGGCTCGGAACTCGGCGCTGGCCGAGTAGAGCGTGAGACCGAGTCGGAATGGGTCCTCCTCGGTGGCGGGAGGCGGCGGCGCATCGGCCGCCACCATCGCCGGCGGGGCCGCCGGACCATCGGTGACCGTGAGATCGAGCGATTGACGCACGATGTTGGGCACGTAGATGCCCGGCCCACCGTCCTGACCGGGGGCGATCTGCATGTAGGGCAGCCGCAGGTCGGCGGCGACGTCGACCCGGTGCACCTCACCGAGGACGACGGGCTCGTCGCGCGCGATCACCAGGAGCGGGTGCTTCTGCAGGTACCAGAGCGTCTCGCTCTGGTCCGGGAGTTCGTCGATGCCGTAGCTCCTGCCGTCCAGCTCGAAGCGCAAGCGCTCGGACGGCAGCTCGACGCCGTCGATGGTCACCGCGATCGTGCTCACGGAGGACAGCCAGAGGCTGCGGTACCAGGGAAGGGTGAGGGCGAGGGCTGCGCCATCGGGATGCACCCGCAGGCTGTCCTCCTGGATGAGTCCGTTCGGCATGATGCGTCCTTTCGCCGGTGCGCGGTCGGTCAGTCGAGGCCTGCGACGACGCGACGCAGAAGGGAGTGCTGGCGGCGGATCTGCTCGATCGAACGCCACGGATCGCGCACACCCTCGTACTCGCTCGAGAGATAGCCACGGTATCCGGCATCCTTCAGGGCGCGGAGTACCGGTTCCCACGGGATCTGCAGATCGTTCAGGTTCTCGTCGATGTCGTGGAACTTCGCCTGGATGAACACGACGTACTTCGCGATGTCGGCGATGTCGGCCGGATCGACGGCGATGCCGTCCATGAAGGCGGGGCGCTGGCCGGGCAGCTCCCCCGGCTTCAGCGCGATCGGCCGGTCCTGGAAGATCCCCGTGTCGAGCAGGATGCCGAAGTGCTTCGTTCCCGTGCGTTCGATGAGGTCGACGTAGTCGTCGACGACCTCGTGCTTGATGGGGGTCGGGGAGTGGATCTCGGGCGCGATGATGACGTCGAGGTCGGCGGCGAGGTCGAGAGACCGCTCGACAGACTCCGTCCATGCCGGGTGCGGAACCAGATCGCTCGTGACCACGCCGATCTTCGGACGGACGAAACGGAATCCCAGCTGCTTCGCGAGCCGGAGGTCGCGCTGGAGGAGCTCCGCGCCCTCGACGCCCGTGAGATCGCGGGCGTTCGGACCGCTCGAGTGCAGGCGCGTGTCGATCCAGGAGCCGTAGTTGGTGGGCTCGAGCGCGTGAGCGTCGAGCAGCTCATACCAGCGGTCGAGCCACGCGGTCGTCGGGTTCGGGTAACCCGCGATATGCCCCTCGCCCAGGATCTCGATGCCCGTCGCACCGACGGAGGCCACGTGTGCGAAGGCCGTCTCGAGGTCGAGCACGGTGCCGAAGTCGGTCATGTAGCTGTACAGCGAGACGCCGTACCGGAAGGGCCCGCCGTCGAGTTCCGAAGTGAGCGTGATGTGCCGGGTCTCCCGGTACGTCGACGGCTGGTGCTCGATCGGGATGTACGACATGCGCAACCGCAGCTCGATCGAGACCTCATGGATACCGTCGGGCAGGCCGCCGGGGAACGGCACCGTCACCACGGCGGCCTCATCGAGCGGCCAACGCACGCCGTCGCCGTCCCAGAGCTCCTGCAGCGTGTACGTCGTGCCGCCGAGAGTCCACAGCGGCACCTCGGCAGGGACGTCGACGACGGAACCGACACGGACGGCGACGCCGTCGATGAGCGACGCGGCCATTCCGCGGTACGACGGCATCCGCAGTCGGATCTGGAAGCCGGTGATCGCTCCGTCGCCGTCACGGACGTTGCGGAATCCGGTGGCCTGCAGAATGTCTCGTTCGAGAAGCATGAGGTGGTGACTCTCCTTCGTGGGTCGCGTCGTCGCGACCCCCTCAGGCTATCGCCCTTATGCCTGTAATCAGCATAAGTGTTGTCTATCTCCGCATAAGCAGAATCGAAGAGCGCGCGATCAGCGTTCGAGCACCAGCGCGATGCCCTGACCGACGCCGATGCACAACGCCACGACGGCCACGCCGCTCCCCCGTCGGCGGAGTTCGTGGGCGGCACGCGCGAGGACACGCCCGCCAGATGCACCCAACGGATGCCCGATCGCGATCGCACCGCCGTGCACGTTCACGATCTCGGGATCGACGTCCGGCCATCCCGCGAGGCACGCCAGCGACTGGGACGCGAACGCCTCATTCAGCTCGACCAGGTCGACCTCGGACCAGGTGCGCCCCGCACGGGTGAGCGCACGGTTCGCGGCCTCGACCGGTGCGATGCCGAACACGTCGGGGTCGTTGCCGAACACGCCGCGACCCGCGATGCGCGCGAGCGGCTCGGTGCCGACGGCCCCTTCGCTCCCGAGCAGCACGGCGGAGGCACCGTCGCTGATGGGTGACGAGTTGCCGGCGGTGACCGTGCCCTCGGTCGCGAACAGCGCACGCAGCCCGCCGAGCTTCTCGAGGGTCGAGTCCTCGCGGATGCCCTCGTCGCGGGTGAGCGCAGCGCCGGGCACCTCGACGATCTCGTCCGCGAAGACACCGCGGTTCCAGGCCTGCGCTGCACGCTGGTGGCTGCGCAACGCGAAGGCATCCTGCTCGTCCCTCGAGATCCCGAACATCGTCGCGAGCTTCTCGGCGGACTCCCCGTTGGAGATCGTCCACTCCTTCGGCAGAGCGGGGTTCGTCATCCGCCAGCCGATCGCCGTGTTCCACATCTGCTGGTTGCCGACCGCCGGCCACGGCTTCGCCGACTTCTCTACGACGAACGGCGCGCGACTCATCGACTCGACGCCCCCGGCGATCACGATCTCGGCATCGCCCGACTCGATCGCCCGCGACCCCTGGATCACCGCCTCGAGGCTCGACCCGCAGAGCCGGTTGACCGTCGCGCCCGGCACCGTCGTCGGGAAGCCGGCGAGGAGCGCGGCGAACCGGGCGACGTCGCGGTTGTCCTCGCCGGCCTGGTTCGCATCGCCCAGGAGCACGTCGTCGATGCGTGCGGGGTCGATGCCCGTCCGCTCGACGACGGCGCGGAGCGTCACGGCGGCGAGGTCGTCGGGGCGGATCCCGGCGAGCGCCCCGCCCGCGCGCCCGAACGGGGTGCGGACGGCGTCGTAGACGAAGGAGGCGGTCATGAGAGTTCCAATCCGGTCAGAGCGCGGAGCGTCTCGAGGGTGTTCTCGCCGAACGTCTCTCGCACCGAGAACCCTGCCGGCGTGACGTCGAAGATCGCGTGATCGGTGTAGACGCGTGTGACGCACCCCACGCCCGTGAGCGGGTACGTGCAGTCGTCCACGAGCTTGGATGAGCCGTCCTTGGCGAGCAGATCGGTCATCACGAACACCTGCTTCGCACCGATCGCCAGATCCATCGCTCCACCGACCGCCGGGATGGCTCCGGGTGCCCCCGTCGACCAGTTGGCCAGGTCGCCGTTCTGCGCCACCTGGAACGCTCCGAGCACGCAGATGTCGAGGTGCCCGCCGCGCATCATCGCGAAGGAGTCGGCGTGGTGGAAGTACGAGGCTCCGGCGAGGGCCGTGACCGGTTGCTTCCCTGCGTTGATGAGGTCGGGATCGATGCGATCGGATGCCGGCGCCGGTCCCATCCCGAGCAGCCCGTTCTCGGTGTGCAGGACGATCTCGAGGTCGTCCGGCAGGAAGTTCGCGACCAGCGTGGGGGCGCCGATACCGAGGTTGACGATCGCACCCTCGGGGATGTCGGCAGCGATGCGCGCCGCCAGCTCGTCGCGGGTGATCCGGGTACTCATCGTCCACTCTCCGCTCCGGTGGCCAGCGGGCGCCCTTCGATGTCGACGCCTCCGGTGAAGCCGTCGCCATCGAGCCAGGCGCGTCGTCCGACCGCGACGACCCGATCCACGAACAGCCCCGGCGTCACGACGGTTTCAGGGTCGAGGGACCCGAGGGGCACGATCTCGTCGACCTGCACGATCGTCGTGGTCGCAGCGGTGGCCATGACGGGTCCGAAGTTGCGGGCGGTCTCCCGATAGACCAGGTTGCCCCAGCGGTCGGCGGCCCGAGCGCTGACGAGGGCGACATCCGCGGAGATCGGGTACTCCAGCACGAAACGGCGGCCGTCGATCGTGCGCTCCTCCTTGCCCTCCGCGAGCTGCGTGCCCACGCCCGTGGGAGAGAAGAACGCCCCGATACCCGCGCCCGCAGCGCGGATGCGCTCGGCCAGGTTGCCCTGCGCGACGATCTCGAGCTCGATGTCCCCTGCCCGGTACAGACCGTCGAACACCCAGGAGTCGTGCTGACGCGGGAAGGAGCAGACGATCCGTCGCACCCGGCGTTCCGCGAGCAGAGCCGCCAGACCGATGTCCCCGTTCCCCGCGTTGTTCGCGACGATCGTGAGGTCCCGCGCTCCCTGGGCGATGAGCGCGTCGATGAGCTCGACGGGCTGTCCTGCCCGGCCGAAACCGCCGATCATCACGGTCGCGCCGTCGGCGATCCCTGCCACTGCCGTCACGGCATCCGGAACCGTCTTGTCGATCACGAGCGGCCCTCGCCGTCGTGATCACCGGGCTGTGCCGAGAAGACCTCGCCGGCGATCCGGAACGCGGTGTTCGCGGCGGGGACACCGGAGTAGACGGCCGACTGCAGGATCACCTCGCGGATCTCCTCGATGGTGAGACCGTTGCGCCGTGCGGCGCGCAGATGCATCGCGAGCTCTTCGTGGTGCCCGTGCGCGATGAGCGAGGAGAGCACGGCGATCGATCGCGACCGGCGATCGAGTCCGGGACGAGACCACACATCTCCCCAGGCGACCCGGGTGATGAAGTCCTGGAAGTCCGCGGTGAGGTCCGTGGTCGCGGCGATCGCGCGGTCGACGTGCGCATCGGAGAGCACTTCGCGGCGCACCGCCATCCCCTGCGCTCGGCGCTGGTCATCGGTGAGTCCGGTCATGATCGGCCTTCCTTCGTGAAGAACTCGGTCAACAGCTGCCTGACCGCGACGGGATCGTCGACCGGCGCGAGGTGCGAAGCCTCCGGGATGCCGCGAGCCCGACCGTGGCGCACGCCGTCGGCGATCTCGCGGGCTGAGGTCTCCGGCGTCACCGCGTCATGTGCGCCCCAGACCGCGAGCACCGGCGTCCGGATCTCGCCGAGGCGGTCCCGGACGTCGAATTCGGCGAGCGCCTCACAGCACAGGGCATAGCTCTCGTCGTCGGTGTCCTGCAGCACGTGCAGCAGCCGTCCGGTGATGTCGGGGTGCGCGGCGACCGAGCCGGGCGCGAACCAGCGCTGCGCGGACCCGATGATCAGCGACGACGTCGACTGCGCGCGCACCTGGGCCGCCCGGTCATGCCAGCCCTCCGGCATTCCGATCGCGGCGCCGGAGCAGAGGATCGCGGCACTCTCGACGAGTTCAGGATGCCGGAGCATGATCTCCAGACCGACGGCGCCGCCGAGGGACACCCCGGCGTAGCGGATGCGGTCAGCCCCGAGATCCGCCCCGACATCGGCGACGGCATCGGCGAGATCCGCGACGGAGAAAGGCGCATCCGCCGGGGGCGCCGCCCCGTGCCCCGGCAGATCCCAGAGGACCACGCGGTGAGTCCGTGCCAGTGCGGGGACGACGCCCTCCCAGAGGATCGTCGACGTGCCGAGCGAGGGGCCGAGCACGAGGAGCGGGGCATCGGCGGGGCCGACCGGGTCGGTGACGGCGATCGTGGTCATGAGCGGTCTCCGCGCTCGCCGGTGTAGGCAGCGGGGTCGATCAGGTCGGCGATGTCGAGGTCGGCGGCCTCGGGGAGCGCGCGCAGCAGCGAACCGAGGTCCGCCCCCGCGTCCGCCTCTCGGATGAGCGCGTCGAAGCGGTCGCGCCCGATCAGCGGAACGAGCACGAGCGCCAGACGTTCGCTGACCAGCAGGCCACCGGTGAGCGCGAGGTTGTGCGCCGCGGCGTCGGGGTCCACCCGGAGGTTCTCGGACAGTGAGACGGCATGGGCCGAAGCGCCGAGCGCCAGGCGCAGGAGTTCGCGCAGGGTCGGCCATTCCGCATGCCAGGAACCGGCCGGGCGCTCGTCCGCGGCGAGCGCGGCCGCGAGGTGAAGCGTGGCACCGAGCTGCGGGGCACGAAGCGCTGCCGAGCGGATGAGGGTCGACGCGACCGGATTCTGCTTCTGCGGCATGGTCGACGATCCGCCACGCGTGCCTTCCCTGAGCTCTCCGATCTCGGTGCGGCTGAGGGTCGCGACGTCGCCGGCGATCTTGCCGAGCGCATCGAGTGCCTGCACGAGCGCATCGCCGAGTTCGGTGACGGGCCACCGGGTGATCTGCCAGGATTCCGGGGCGTCGTCGAGACCGACCCGCGCGGCGAACGCTGTGACGAGAGCCCGGGCGTCGACCGCGGATCCCGTGATCTCGAGGAACGAGGCGCGTGTCCCCGCGGCACCGGCGAGTTGGGCGGGGAGGGTGAGCGCGTCCAGGCGCACGAGGGCGCGATCGATGCCGCGCCGCCAGGTGGCGATGCGGGCACCGAGAGTCATCGGCACGGCGTGCTGCGTGAGCGTCCGTGCCGCCACCACGGTGTCGCCGTGTCGCGTGACGACGTCGTCGAGGTTCGCCGTGACGCTGCTCAGCGACTCCCGCAGCCGGTCGACGGCGGCGCGGGCGGCGATCATGAGTGCGGTGTCGATGATGTCCTGGCTGGTGGCGCCGCGGTGCACCCACACCCGCTGATCGGCGGCGACGAGGGCCCTGAGCTGACCGACCAGGGGGATCACCGGGTTGCCGCCCGCGACGGCATCCGCCGCAAGCGCGTCCGCGTCGATCACGTGGTCGAACACCGCGTCGATGATCGTATGCTCGTCGGACGCCAGCATCCCGATGTCCGCGTATGCCGCGACCAGCGCCCGCTCGGCGGCGAGGAGCGCATCGAGCACCGCCCTGTCGCCGACGAGGCGATCATGCCCGACCGTGAGCGGGGAGAGCAGTCCGAGGTCGAAGGAAGTCATCCGTGTCCTCTCTCCTGCACGGCGCGGCTCATGCGTTCAATAGACAAGGAACACCGTCTCCCCCTCGCCCTGCAGGCGGATGTCGTGCTGCAACCCTCCCTCGTCGGTGCGGATCGCGATCAGGGTGTTCCGCTCTTCGGGGGTCAGCGATGAGAGCAGCGGATCGGCGGCGAGCGCGGCGACGTCGTCCGGCAGGTAGATACGGGTGTGCAGCTTGTCGGGCAGACCACGCGCATAGATGGTCGCGGCGAAGAACGGGGCACGCCCAGGGGAGGCACCCGGGTTCCTCGTCCAGAACTCGTAGTGACCATCGTCGTTCGCGAAGGCCCGGCCGAAGCCGGTGAAGGAGTGGTCGTCGCGGCGGAAGGCTCCGCGTACGCGGGGCACTGCGCCGTCGGCGTCCGCTCCGAAGATCTCGATGAAGGCATCGGGGATCGGGTTCCCCGCTCCGTCACGCACGGTGCCGCCGAGCAGGATGCTTCCCGGCGCGTGCGGGAACGCGACCTCGTGCATCTTCGGATACTCGACGCCGTAGGCGAAGAACGGGCCGACGGTCTGGCCCGGTGTGGGCCGGTGGGTCCTCGCGGGCACGGTCATGCGTCGTCCTCCTGTTCGAACCAGGTCGCATCGGGACCGTCGACGACGATGTCGAAGCGGTAGCCCGTCGACCACTCCGGCGATGTCAGGTCGTGGTCGTACACCCCGACGAGGGCGTCGCGGTCCTTCTGCCGCCAGATGGTGTTGTAGATCGGATCGAGCGCGAAGAGCGGGTCTCCGGGGAAGTACATCTGCGTCACGAGGCGCTGGGTGAAAGAAGAGCCGAACACCGAGAAGTGGATGTGCGCGGGGCGCCAGGCGTTCACGTGGTTCTTCCACGGGTACGGGCCCGGCTTGATGGTGGTGAAGAGGTATTCGCCGTGGTCGTTCGTCACCGCTCTTCCCGCGCCCGTGAAGTTCGGATCGAGCGGAGCAGGGTGCTGATCGCGCTGGTGGATGTATCGACCGGCCGAGTTCGCCTGCCAGATCTCGATGAGCTGGTTCGCGATCGGGCGCCCCCACGAGTCGAGCAGTCGCCCGCGCACCGTCATCCGTTCGCCGAGAGGCTCACCGGAGTGCTGGATCGTGAGGTCCGATTCGATCGCCGCGACATCGCGCTGTCCGAACGCGGGCGAGAGCAGCTCGATGGTCTCCGGATCGACGAGCTGGGGGTTCTTGGTCGGATGCCTCAGGATGCTCGACCGGTACGGACGGAAATCACGGATCGTGGCGGGAAGCCGCTCCCCCGTCGCCGCGCGGTCGGCGAGCGAGGCGTGCACGTCGGCGATCTCCTGTGTGATGCTGGCCTGCGTCACCTGGTCCGGTGAGGCCAGCAGCGTCTCGGGAGCCGCGACGGCGGTTCCGGGTGCAGAGGTCATGGCGTCTCCTTCGACACGGCGGTGACAATGACAGCATCCTGTTCCCTCCCGCTCAGCATCGGTGGCACATTCCCACTGAATGGGAGTCGATACTCTCGGGTGTGGCATGATCTCGGCATGGCCAACTCCCCCTCCGGCGATTCCGTGACGGAGCGTCTGATCCGCGTCCTCGAGACCTTCACCCCGGCGCGTACGGTGCAGACCGCAGCCGACATCGGCAGGCGCGCCGGCCTCCCCGCCTCCAGCGCGCATCGCATCGTCGGCGAGCTGGTGGACGCGGGGATGCTGGAACGCGATGATGACCGGCGCATCCGCATCGGCATGCGGCTGTGGGAGCTCGCCACCCGGTCGTCGCACGCCCTGCGGCTGCGACAGGCCGCGATGCCGTCGATGGAGCGTGTGCAGTCGCGGGTGCGCGAGCACACCCAGCTCGCGATCCTCGAACAGGACGAGGCGCTGTTCCTCGAGCGGTTGAGCAGTCCCGAGTCCGGATCGAACGTGACACGCATCGCCGGGCGCCTTCCGCTGCACGCGTCGTCCTCCGGCCTCGTGCTGCTCGCCTACGCGGATCGCGCGCTGCAGGAGCGGGTGCTCTCGGGTCCGCTGATGTCGGTGACGAGCGAGACCATCACGGAGCCGTCGCTCCTCCGCCGCAAGCTCGCCGAGGTGCGCACGATCGGACATGCCGTCGCCCCCGGCTACATCGAGGCGGTATCCACGGGCGTGGCCGTGCCCGTCCACGACGAGACCGGTGACGTGGCGGCCGCGCTCTCGGTCGTGCTCCGAAGGGATGCACCGACCGAACCCGCGCTCCGGGAGCTCTTCGCCGCCGCACGGGAGATCGAGCGCGCACTCGGCGGACGCCGATGACGCGGAATCCCATTCAACGGTAGAGCTTGAGTCCGGCTCCACGGAGTCGCCCACACTGACTGGCGAACATCCGTCGAAGGAGACGCCATGACCACTACCGTCCGCACCCGTGTCGCGATCGTCGGCGCCGGGCCCGCAGGTCTTCTGCTGTCACACCTCCTCGCCGAGGCCGGAATCGAATCGATCGTGCTCGACCGCCGGAGCCGTGCGGAGATCGAGTCGACCATCCGCGCCGGCATCCTCGAACAGGAGACCGTCCGGGTGCTGAGTGAGTCCGGCGCGAGCGAGCGGGTGCTCGCGGTCGGCACCCGCCACGACGGCATCGAACTGCGCTTCGAGGGCGAGGGACACCGCATCGACTTCCCGTCACTGACGGGGCGGAGCGTCTGGTTGTACCCGCAGCACGAGGTGCTCAAGGACCTGATCGCCGCGCGGCTCGCGGCTGGCCAGGACCTCCGATTCGAGACCGAGGTCACCGGTGTCGGCGACGTCGAGACCGATCGGCCGTGGGTGACGGCGACCACTGCGGACGGCGACGCGGTGCGGATCGACGCCGACTTCGTGGTCGGCGCCGACGGCTCGCGCAGCGTCGTCCGCCCCGCGGTCACCGGTTCGTCGACCGGCGGCTATTTCCGGGAGTACCCGTTCGCGTGGTTCGGCATCCTGTGCGAGGCCCCGCCGAGCGCGGACGAACTGATCTACAGCAACTCCGCCGAGGGTTTCGCACTCATCAGTCAGCGCAGCGCGACCGTGCAGCGCATGTACTTCCAATGCGATCCGGACGCTGCCCCGGGCGCCCTGTCGGACGAGGAGATCTGGGAGACCTTGCAGGCGCGGGTGCCGGGCACCGCCCTCGCGACCGGACCCGTCATCCAGCGCGACGTCCTCCGGTTCCGCAGCTTCGTGGCGCACGAGCTGCGGCACGGGCGCGCGGTGCTCGTCGGCGATGCGGCCCATACGGTTCCGCCGACCGGGGCGAAGGGCATGAACCTCGCGGTCGCCGACGTCGTGCTGCTCGACCGCGCTCTGCAGGCGCTTCTTCTCGAGAACGACGCCCGCCTCATCGACGCCTTCGCCGAGACGGCACTGCAGCGCATCTGGAAAGCGCAGCACTTCTCCTGGTGGATGACGAGCATGCTGCACACCGCACGCGATGCGAGCGACTTCGACCGTCGGCGCCAGATCGGCGAGCTGCGATCGGTCGTCGAGTCGGAGGCGGGGCAGACGTTCCTCGCCGAGGCGTACACGGGTTGGCCGCACGAAGGTTCGCCCGGGCGCTCGTGAACGGCTTCGCGGCGAGGACATGCTTGCGCGCACCCAGCGCGGCATAGTGATGCACCGCACCCCGGACACGCTGTTCGCGAGGGTGCCGGCAGTCGCTACGGAGCGTGGCAGCAAGGCAACACCGTCAGGCGATATCAGGAGTTGTCGTTGTCGGCGGGCGCGAGCGCGCGTGCGATGACCCCGGACGCGGGAATGTGGCCGACGGCGAGGACGACAGCAGCGGCGGCGATCCACGGGTTACTCAGCCAGGCAGCGGCGCTGAGGAACACGACGACCGGGAGGGCCGCCATCGGCACGGGAACGACCCACCACGGCCGATAGAGTGTCGCCCCTTCCCGCCCCGTGAGCAGGTAGCGGGCCCATAGTGCGTAGTAGCCACCTAGGCCGCAGAACGTGGGGATCGCCCACCAACCGGCGAGTTCGCCCTGCTGGGTGATCGCGGGCACCACCAGGCACAGGGCCTGACCCGCGCGTTCGATCCATCCGAGCGCGCGTGGCACATGTGCGACGGGCGGCGGGGTCTGTGGCGGGAACAGCACCAGCAGCAGGATGGGGGCGAGCACAGCGAGGCTGATGATCAGGCCCAGGGTCGAGAATCCCACACCCGGAGGCTACCGCCCACAGGGTCCGCTTTTCAGTGTTGAACATTGAGGGCTCGCACAGCTGCGCCGCACCCCACGTCGCACATCATTGCCGACGCCGCTCGTGGCTCAGGCGTTGACGTCGGATTCCGTCGCGATGATCGCTCGCAGCTCCCATCCGCCGTCGGTCGGCCCTGCCTGCAGGCGCCCGTGAATCTGGTTGAGGCGCTGACGTGCGCGCCTCAACCCGCGCCCGCCCGAGGGCAGATTCGAACGGTGTGACGAAGCGCCGACGTTCGTGACAACCAGCTCGACGTGATCGGGCCGACTATCGATATGGATCCTCGCGGATCTCGACTTCGGGGCGTGCTTGATGATGTTCATGACGGCCTCGATCCCCGTCTCGATCAGAACGCGCTCCACAACCGGCTGCACGTCGAGTGCTGTGCTCGGCGCATCGAGCGTGACCGGGATCCCCGCATCACGCAGAAGCTCGCTGAGAGCCGCGATCGCAACGATGATGTTTCCTTCGTACCGGGTCTCTTGTGGTGGCGGAGCCTCTGTGGTCGTGTCGCGCATGAGCGAGAGCAACGACTGGATGCTCTGCAGGGCCTGCTCGGCGGAGTCTTCGATCGTGGTGAGTGACACCTGTCGTGCGGCATCGTCGGGCTGGCGGGGCAGGGCGCGGGCATGGAACAGGATGAGCGTGAGATCGTGTGCGATTCCATCGTGGAGCTCGTCGGCGATGCGTTCCTGGTCTTCTCGGGCAAGGGCTTCCAGGTCTCGCTCGACACGAGCACGCTCAGCGACAAGGATCGTTTCTCTCGCGGTCACGAGCCTGAAGGCGACGCCGACGAGAAACGCGATCGTCGCGATGCCGGCGATGCCGTAAACGCCGCCGGCTGCGAGCGTCGTCGTTTCGACCGCCACATATGCGGTCAGCGCTCCCAGCACCACGATGTGGATGATGATCACCCACGGCGCGCATGTCACGGCGACCAGTCCGAGCGAGATCGCCAGCTCGAGGAGATCGCCGCCGCTCCCGGTGAAGACGACGCCGACGCTACTGATCAGCATGACGATGAACGCCGCCGTCATCGGATGCCACGCGAACGCCGCGAGCCCCAGGTAGAAGACGATGGCGAGAAGGTCGTACCGGGTGAACTCACCACCCTCGACGGCGAACCCGATGGCGACGGCCAGGAGGACGCCGATGATGACGATCAGAAGTAGACGCGCCACAGGATGGAGTGTCCGAGGCTCCCAGAACCTCGGCGAACGCAGCATCCTCCCGACCGATCCGCGCCCAGCGAGGAGCGGTTCCCGGCGACGACCGGACGGCGCGAGGCCGTCAGGCACAGATGCCCATCACCTTGCATAGCCAGTCGCCGAGGTCGGCGTTCTGCTCCGTGAGCACACGCCCCAGGACGTTCACGACATATCCGCTGATGAGTCCCACGCTGGTCTCCTCCATTCGGCCGACCACCTTCGCCGAGCCTCAGATCAGCATCGACAGGCGCTACGGTAGCTCCGTCCACCCTACGAGGGATGCTCGTCAGGTCGAGAAGTCATGACCCCAGGGCTAGAGATCCAGCTCGAGGCCCGCGATACCGTGAAGACGTGAGTGAAGCCGCACGCGTTCTCGTCGTCGACGATGAAGCCCTGGTCAGGCACGCACTGCGCGCATTCCTCTCTGACGACGATCGCGTCATTCTGGTCGGGGAAGCGACCGACGGGTCCGAGGTCGTCGACACCGCGAAAGCCACAGATCCCGACGTCGTCTTGATGGACATCAGGATGCCCGAGATCGGCGGCGTCGAGGCGACCCGCCGCATTCTCGAGTGGAACCCTCGCTGCCGCGTCCTCGCCTTGACGACGTTCACCACGGAGTGGCAGGCGCTCGAGGTCCTGCGCGCCGGTGCATGCGGGTACCTCGTCAAGAACTCCACCCCTGCGCAGATCATCGACGCCATCGTCGCCGCCCACGCCGGTGACCGGGTGGTCTCCCCAGAGGTGCAGGAGAGGTTCGTCCGCGCGGCTATCGAAGCGGGCGACGATCACGTCTCCGACGTGCCTGCGCTCAGTGACCGCGAGCGGCAGATCATCGGATTGATCGCAAAGGGTCGCTCCAACGCCGAGATCGCAGACGAACTCCACTACGCCGAGAGCACCGTGAAGGCGGACATCCGCCACATCAATCAGCTGTGGGACGTCGAGAACAGACTCCAGATCGTCCTCCGCGCGACGGAGCTCGGGATCATCGCCCTCTGAACTTCCTGCGCCTGCGTGGACTCGGAAGTGATCGGTAGCCCTGGGGCTACGAAACACCCGGATCCCTTGATCCGGCACAGCACAGGCACGCACGATGTAGGCGGTCATCGCCGTCGGCGACTGCTTGGCCACATCTCCGGTTCCAGAAGAGAGGCGATGATGACTCGGACCATCACGCAGCGTCTTACGATCATCCTTCCGCTCGTCGGGGTCGCATTCTTGCTGGCATCGATGCTCCTCCCCGTCCAGCTCGCCGCGGTCGCGTGGGGCGTGGCGATGGCCAGCTTTGTCATCGCCCTCGCGACGGCGATCGCCGTCCAGCGCCATCAGGGGCACGCCAAAGTGATGAGCCGCGAGTTGGTGCCCAGCAACGCGCGGCCGATGCCCCTGAGGCTGGGCACGGCAGCGGACGACGCCACACCCTGAAGGACGCTCGGCCGCGAGCGCCACTACGACGACGCCATGGTGAAGCCGGCATCCGCGATGGGCGACTCGTCCGAGATGAGCACGGTGCGGGGCGGATCCCGTAGCGACTCCGAGTCCACGTCGATTCCGCGGAGCCTCGCGGCCTGCGCATACTCGTCCCACGGGAAAGACCCGGGACCTGACTGGAGAAGTCTGAACTCTCAGCCGTTGTTCCCCGTGCCGAGTCCGCCGTCGCCGCCTGAGCAGCAGCAGGCGCAACATCGATCAGGGTGAGGGCGGTCGCGATGGCGAACCCGACTTCCTTCTTCTGAGTCTCATTTCCTCCCCTGTTCTTGCGTCCCCGCGAGGGTGAAGATGGCACAGCATGCGTGGACGCACCGCCCTTTCTGATTTCTGTAGCCCCAGGGCTATGAACCCGTTTCGCGTCGCGTTTCGCTCGTAGGTTGAGAGCGCAGTTCAGCACGGAACCGCAGAGAGACGGAGGAGCAACGATGAAGTTCAAAACCGCTGTGCTCGGGGTTGTGGCGGCGCTCGCGCTCGGAACGATCGCCACGCCGGCGCAAGCGTCGGAACCGCTACCGGACGATTCGATGTTCTTCTCCTCGGAAGACCTCGATGCGATGTCGCCGAACGGTGGGGCCGCACTGGACCCCGATGTGTTCCTCCAAGGACTGGAAGAGCTCGAAGCCTCGCCTGTGGAGCGAAACGAGGTCACCGAAGACGGCTACACGTTCTACCAATACGTCGTACCCGAAGGCTCGCTGACGCTACCGAGCGCTGCTGATGTCCGCGCAGCGATCGAAGCGGATGCCTCGGCGTCCACCACAGTGCCGAGCGACGTGATCACGCCCTTCCTCGAGGTGCGTTTCTCCGGCATCAAGATGGCCGTCGGTTTCAACACCGTCGACCAACAGGCTCTCGCTGCAGGAGGTGGAGCTGCGGTCGCCGCGGCTCTGTGTCTGATCCCGGCCGTCGGCTGGGCTGCCTGCACAGTCATCGGGATCGTCGTCGGCGTCGCCACCACCTACCTCGTCGCGAATGGGATCTGCAGCGGTGGTCGCACTCTGTGGTGGTACGACGTCCAGGGTGGTTCCGTGATCAACTGTCGTTCGTCCGCACCGTTCTGAGTAGGCATCTGAAAGAGGTAGGCTCATGCGTTCTTGGCTGATCTTCACAGGGGTCGTCATCGCGGCCCTGGTACTCCTCGCGCTGCTTGCGACTGGATTTCCGTCGGCATCATCGACCATCTTCCTCATCGGCACTCCGGTCGTCGTCGTCGGTGCAGGTTTGGGAGCCAAGTTCGTCCAGCGCAGGAACAGGACCATGAGAAGTGAGAACCTCTAGCTGGGAACTGGTCACCGACTAGACCGCGTCGAGATGAGCCGCCCGTGGCAACGCTGCCCGGGCGGCTCTGTGGTGCTTGTGGTCAGATAATGCACCTTTCATAGCCGGGCGAGGCCGGCGAGGGTTCTGAGGGAAGGGTGCCCGTGACGATCGTCCGGCCGGATACGAGTGCAGGCGGGGGCGAATCAGCCTGTCGAGGGCGATTCAGCCCTGTCGGCCCTTGAATCGGGGGTTGAGTTTGTTGATCACATACACACGGCCCCGACGACGCACCACCTGGGCGCCGGGCTGGTTCTTGAGCGACTTGATCGATGCGCGAACCTTCATTGTCACCTCCCTATTGATAACGGTTATCATGTTCAACATAGACGATCGAGCGCCCCCGATGGAAATGAGCCCCCTTGTCGTTCACCGAAGTCACCCTCATCACCGGTCACCGCGAACGCGCCCGGACCGCCGTCGCGAGACGCCACGCGCGTGCTCAGCGATGCGCGCACGTGACCGCGTCCGCGCTCCGTCGCGCGTCGGTCAACGACGCCGCCGCTCTCGTTCGCGACATCCCCGCGACGGGTCGTCTCGTGGTCGAGATACCCGCCGATGCCGCCGTCGAAGCGGCGATCGGCGCGTTCACGGACGATGAGTGCGTGCGACTTGCCGAGCTCGTCTGCGTCGTGGATGCCGGCACGTTCTTCGACGACCTCATGGCGGAGGACTACGTCGCGGCGTCGTATGCGGACGGCACTCTCTACGTCGCGCGGGCTCTGCGGCTCGTGCAGCATGTCGAGCACGCGAGCACCGTCATGGTGACCGGCTGGGGTTCGGTCGAGACGCGGGACCTGTCCATCCTTCTGGCGACACTGAGCCATCTGGCTCCCGCCGCGCGAATCAGCCTGGAGCGGTCCGCTGCAACGGCCACACCCGCACCGCACTCCGAGCAGGCCCACCAACCAGGCTGGGTCCACGTGCTCAACGAGGAGCATGACCCACACATGCGAGACGCCCGCGTGACCGCGTTCCGCTACGAGAGGCTGCGCCCCTTCCACCCCGGCCGACTGCACCGCCTTCTCAACGACGAGTTCGGCAGCGGTCGACACGGAGCGATCATCCGATCGGCAGGATTCTGTCGACTCGCCACGCGACCCGGCCTGGTCGGCCGCTGGGATCAGGTCGGCCAGATGATCTCGCTCGAGCCGCTCGCGCGTGACGACGACTCCCCCACGCCTCCCCTCGCTCTCGGGCAGGATCTGGCGTTCATCGGCATCGACATGGATGCCGTCGCCCTCTCAGGCGCGCTCGACGCCGCGTTGCTCGACGACGAGGAGCTCCTGACCGACGTGCGTACCTGGATGCGCTTCGCGGACCCCTTCCCACAGTGGACGACACACGTGCACTCCGATGACTGACAACGCACCGTCCACCCACATCAGCGGCGCCTCCGACGAACACGAACCCGCCGCCGCGCGACGGACGGTGCAGCGTGACGCCGTCCTCGCGGCACTCCGTGAGAGCCCGTCCTTCGTGTCGGCGCAGAGTCTGTACGACCGTCTGCAGGACGGGCCGGTTCCCGTCGCGCTGGCGACGGTGTACCGGCACTTGAACGCCTTCGCCGAGTCAGGGCTCGCCGACACGCTGTGGCGGTCCGGCCACCAGTCGTTCCGCGCGTGCAGTGTCGCCGTGAGCCACCATCACGTGGTGTACCGATCCTGCGCTCGCGGCGCCGACATAGAACCGCCCGTCGACTGGCTGAACGAGGCGGTCGAAGCCGAGGGATTCCACCTCGAGCATGTGGTGCTCGAGGTGGAGGGACGCTGCGCGCTCTGCACTGTGTGAATGCCCCGTCGACGCCTCGCACACTGGTGAGGCCGCTCATCACCACGAGCGGCACCGCCAGAATCCGCACCAAAAAAGCACCACGCCCCGCCCCAGGATACGGAAAAACCCCCGATTTCTCGGGGGTTTCCATGGCGGTGACGGTGGGATTTGAACCCACGGTAGGGGGTTACCCTACACAACTTTTCGAGAGTTGCACCTTCGGCCGCTCGGACACGTCACCGCGGAATAGCTTACGCGAGAGCGGGCGAGCGCGCGAATCGGGCGCTCGGAGCGTTCACCAGGCGGCGGCGACCTCTGCGTGCGTTCGCAGGATGCCCTCGGTCGATCCGGCCGGTGCACGACCGATGCCGCACTCGGTGGCGACCCCGAACCGCTCCGCGAACGGGCGGGCGGCGGCGACACGGCGCGCGGCTCCTTCCGCGCCGTCTTCGCGGTGGACGAGTCCGAGGTACAGCTCTTCGACGGGTGCGAGGTCGGCGAGAGGGGCGAAGTAGCCTTCGTCGTCGCGCTCGATCGGCACCGGCAGGTGCAACCAGGTGAGGGGACGCGCCGTCGCCGCCAGGACCGCGTTCGCGTAGCGGACCAGGGTCGCGGAATCGGTCGGCTCGATGAAGTGCTTCTCCCCCGCGTCGCCGTAGCAGAGGTGCACGCCGACCTCCACGCCTGCCGGCACGGCGTCGATCAGTTCGGCCAGCCGCGCGACGAGGCCGTCGAACGGATCACCGGGCCACCAGGCCTCCATGACCGCTCCGTAACCGGCTGCTCGCTCGATGATGCCCATCTCGCTGGCCACATCCCACTGCACAGCAAGGTCATCGTGCGGGATCGCCTCGAGGATCTCCTCGAGCTCACGCAGGATCGCGGCGGTGTAGACGGGCTCGATCGCCGCCCGGTCGTCCCCACGGAAGAAGGAGGAGATCACAGCGAGCGGTGTCGGCAGCGACACCTGGAACCGCACCTCGGCCGACACGAGACCCTCCGCACGGAGGCGCGTGAACACCGCGTACGACTCGATCGCGGCCGCCGCGTATCCGAGCGGGGGAAGTTCGATGCCCGCTGCGTCCACGCCCTCACCGATGCGCAGACCACGGGCGTCGATCCCGGCCGGGAACGGGATGGGCTCGTCGCCGATGCGCTCGATTCCCTCGGCCTGGCCGATCACATCGGGCTGGAACATGATCCAGTGGAATCGCTTGCCGACTTCGCCGTCCGGGATGCGCCGGAGGCGGGCGCCGAGCACATCCACGGCTGTGCGGATCGTCGTCTCGGCATCGTCGAAGTTCACACTGCCCACGAGGAGGGCGCCCTGCGGCTGAGTCATCACCCCAGGATATCGGCGGGATTCCGCGCTTTTCCCCGGCCGGCCACCGGGCGCCGTGACGCCCGAAGAGTTAGGATGTCCTAAGAACCCGCCGCCTGTGGGGGCAGCGATGACGGGAAGGGTACGCAGTATGGGCTTCATCACCTCGGAGGCGCTGGCCGACACCGGCTACGTCGTCCTCGACGATCACTCCGCGCCGGGCAACCCCGCCGAATGGCTCGACCTGGAATACGTCCGCTGGCGCTCCTCCGGCGTCACGCGCTTCGCCCCGCTCGCCAGCTACGCCGGTGATGTGGACTGCAACGGCTTCTGGAACCACACGCCGCCGCGCACCGACAAGGACGGCGTGTGGATCGATTCCCAGGTGGCGATCGCGCCCACCCTGCAGCGTCGCGCACTGGAGCCCGGCGCGGGCATCGGACGGTGCCGCGTGATCGAGCTGCAGCCGAACGAGTACGCCGATGCGATCTACAACCTGCATCAGGACGACAACAACCGCCTCAACGAAGAGGGCACCGGCTGGGTCGTCCGCGGATTCTTCAATCTGTCCGACGACACCGAGTCGATGCTGATCCTGCGCGCCGACCGCTTCGACCCGGCGACCGAGGTCCGGCTGCCGCTCCGCGCCGGCTCGCGCATCATCGTCGACACCCAACGCTTCTGGCACGCGGTCTGGCATCGCGGCACCGCACCCCGCTACGCGCTCATCACCTCCTGGACCAGCGGCCCCGAACTCGACGCGTATATCGCCGCGAACCACGGCGACCCGCATCCGCCCTCCGTCGACCTCGATCCGCAGTTCGTCGATGAGGCGCAGGTCGAGTTGCACCGCCGCATCGAAGAGCGCCGCCGTGCCTTCGAAGCGCAGGGCATCGTGATGGAACCGCCCGTCGACATGAACGCCTGACCCGCGCGGGTTGCTCACTCAGAGCGTGCGTCCGCCGTCGAGTCGCACCACGCGGTCGACGGTGCCCGCAGGCGGCACCACGTGCGAGATCAGCAGCACGGACTGCGACCCCGCAGCCGCCAGCAGATCACGCAGCAGCGCATCGGACGCCTCGGGGTCGACCCCGGCCGTCGGCTCGTCGAGCACCAGCACCGGGAAACCGCGCAACAGGGCCCGGGCGAGCGCGATCCGCTGCGCCTGCCCGCCGGACACGAGTGCGCCACGGTCGCCGACCCGCGCATCGAGACCGCCGCGCTCCCGCGCCCACTCCCCGAGCCCCACCCGGTCGAGCACGGCGAAGAGTTCCGCATCATCCGCGGTGTCGCGCGCGAAGAGCAGGTTCTGACGGATGTCCTCGTCGAACAGCTGCGGGCTCTGCTCGCACAGGCCGATGACCCGGCGCAGCGTCGGACCGGACAACTCCGACGCGTCGCGGTCCCCGATCCGGTACTCGCCCTCCACACGGAGGAAACCGACGAGGGCCGCGGCCAACGAGCTCTTCCCGGCCCCGCTCGATCCCGTCACCAGCACCCGCTCACCGGGTCGGAGATCCAGGTCTACGCCGGAGAGCGCCGGAGCTCCCCCCGGCCAGGACGCGCGCACGTCGCGCATCCGCACCACCGGCGTGCCGTCGACCTCGACATCCTCGCCCGCGTCGGAACGCAGCTCCGGCGGCATCCGGTCGGGCAGCACGTCGACGATGCGCTCCGCGCTCGATCGGACACTCCGCCACGACGCCGCAGCGATCGGCACGGCGCCGAAGATCTCGAACACCACCATCGGCACCAGCACCGCCACGGCCAACCACGGCCCGTCGATCGCCCCGTCGACGAGGCCGGGTGACGCGGCGGCGAGCGCCCACACCGACGCCGCTCCGGCGACCGCGGAGACCACCCCGGCAGCGACGGCCTGCGCCAGCGATGCGCGGGAGACGAGCCGACGCAGCTCCCCGTCGGCGGCGGTGATCCGTGCCCGCGCCTGCTCCTCCGCCCCATACGCGAGGAGGACATCGAGGCTCGCGAAGTAATCGACCAGCGCCGCCGAGAGCTCAGCCCGACGCGCGGACACGAGTGCTTCGGCGCGGGAGCCGAACACCCAGCCGAGTCCGATCGCCGCGGCCGCGGCGACCAGCAGGCAGACGGCGAGGGTGAGGGCGGCGGGCGGCGAGACGAACGCGATGAAACCGACGGCACCCACCGCGACGAGCGCAGCGACCCCCAGCGGCTGTACCACCCGCAGCGGGAGGTTCTGCAGGTTCTCGACGTCGTCGACGAGGGCCGTGAGCACTTGACCGCGGTCGGTCGAGCCGAGTCCGGCCGGCGAGAGCGGGATCAGTCGACGCACCATGTCGGCGCGTGTGGAGGCGAGCTGACGCAGTGCCGCATCATGCCCGCTCAGACGTTCGAGGTAGCGGGTGACGGCGCGCGACACAGCGAAGAACCGGACGCCGACCACGGCGATCGACAGCGGAACCAGCGAGTCGACGATCGAGGCGCTCACGATCAACCAGCCACTGACCGCGAGCAGGCTCACGGCGGCCGCCGCGGACAGCACACCCCAGACGAGACCGGGCACGAAGCGTCCGACCGACGGCTGCGCGAGCCGAAGGATGCTGCGGACCCGCTGTCCGCGCGTCAGTCCGGTCATGCGTCCACCCCCAGCGCCACGACCTGATCCGCGATGCGGCGCGCCGACCGCCGGTGCGACACGAGCAGGATCGTCGCTCCGGCATCCGCCCGCGCGCGCAACGACTGCCACAACCGTTCCTCGGTCTCCGAGTCCAGCGCGCTCGAGGGCTCGTCCAGGGCGAGCACACGTCCGGGATCGGTCTGCTGCCGATACAGCGCGCGCGCCACGGCCACCCGTTGCGCCTGACCGCCCGAGAGCCCACTCCCCTGCACACCGAGTTCGAGTGCTGCGTCGATGCTCTCGGCACGTGCTTCATCCAGCGCTGAGCGGACGCGGCCGGCATCCGGTGCCGGGTCTCCGAGGGCGACGTTGTCTGCGACCGTGCCGCGCATCAGCCCCGGTGCTTGCCCTGCCCAGGCCAGCCACCCGGCCGGAGCGAGCCCGCGAAGACTCTGCCCGGCGAACACGGCCGTCCCCTCGTAGTCGGCAGCGCCCCGCAGCGCCGCGAGAAGCGACGACTTGCCCGAGCCACTGGGTCCCTCGATCAGCGTGATCGTCCCCGGCGTCGCGGTGAAGGACACCGGGGGCAGATCGCGCACCTGCACCCCCTCGACCACGAGCGCCGCGCCTTCCAGTCGGTCCACCTGCAGGACGGATGAACGGATGTCGGGAGCTTCGACGGCGATTCGTCCGGCATCCGTCGGAAGCTCCTGCATCCGTGCACCTGTCCGCGCCGCATCGAGCACCTCGAACACGTCCTCGGTCGCGGCGACGCCCTCGGCCGCGGCGTGGAACTGCACCCCCACCTGTCGGATCGGCAGGAACGCCTCGGGCGCGAGCAGCAGCACGAACAGCCCCACCTCGAGCGTGAGGTCCCCCGACAACAGCCGGAACCCGACCGACACGGCGATCAGGGCGACCGCGATCGAGGCCAGCAGCTCCATCGCGAACCCGGACAGGAACGAGAACCGCAGCACCTTCATGGTCTCGCGCCGGTACTCGTCTGCCGTGACCTCGATGCGGTCCGCCGCGCGTCGGTCGCGTCCGAAGAGCCGCAGCGTCGAGAGTCCCTGCACCGTGTCGGCGAACCGGGCCGCGAGCCGCTGCAACGTCTGCCACTGCCGCTTCTGCACCGTGCGCGTCGCCATCCCGATCAGGATGAGGAACAGCGGGATCAGCGGCAGCGTGATGAGAGCGGTGAGACCGCTCGGCCAGTCCTGCCACCACATCACCGCGACCAGCACGGGCGTCGCGATGACGGTCAGCACGAGCTGAGGGATGTAGCGCGCGAAGTAGGCGTCCAGCGCTTCCAGACCATGTCCGGCGGTCACCGCGAGTTCGGTCTGGTTCCGCTGCGCCAGCCACCCCGGCCCGAGCCGCCCCACCGCCGCGATCAACGCGGACCGCAGCTGCATGCCGGTCTTCGCCGCTGCACGGGTGCCCGCCGCATCGGACGCGGCGATGAGCACACCGCGAAGCAGTGCCGTGACCAGCAGCCAGAGCAGGGAAGCCGTGACGTCGCGCCCGGCGATCGCCCCGGTCACCGCATCCGTCAGCAGCCAGGCGAACACGATCACGACCGCGGTCTGGACCACGCCGATCAACGCGGATGCCGCGAGGAATCCCCTCGCGGCACCCGCGTAGCGCAGCAGTCTCGGATCGACGGGTTTCACGCGTGCGCCGGTGCCCCCTCGATGGACTTCCGGGTGACGCGCTTGCGGAAGACCCAGTACGTCCAGGCCTGGTACGCGAGCACGAGCGGCATCGCGATCAGGGCCGTCCAGCTCATGATCTGCAGCGTGTACGGGGTGCTGGATGCGTTCGCGATCGTCAGGCTGTACGCCGGATCGATCGTCGAGGGCATCACGAACGGGAACAGCGCCGAGAAGAGCATGACCACGGCGAACATCACCGTGAGCATCCCGGAGAAGAAGGCCCACCCGTCACGTCGGACGAGCGAGAACCCGACGGCCGCGATCAGACTGACCGCCGCGAGCACCCCGGTGCCGATGACGAGCCAGAGCAGCGGAGCCTCGCGGCCCATCGCGATCGCCACCGTCCAGATCACCGTTCCGGCCGCGACGAGGATCGTCGGCAGAGCAGCCTTCTTCGCCAGCTTCTGCGCATCCTCGTGCACCTGTCCATCGGTCTTGAGAGCGACGAACAGCACACCGTGCAGGAAGAACAGCAGCAAGGTCGTGACGCCGACCAGCAGCGCGTACGGGTTCAGCAGCGAGAAGAAGCCGCCGACGTAGATGTGGTTCTCATCGATCGCCACCCCCTGCACGATGTTGCCGAAGGCGACGCCCCAGAGCAGAGCGGGAACGGCCGACCCGATCACGATCATCCGGTCGAATCCGGCCTTCCACTTCACGCTGTCGCGCTGGTGCCGGTACTCGAAGGACACCCCGCGCAGGATCAGCGCGAGCAGGATCAGCAGCAGCGGCAGGTAGAAACCGCTGAACAGGGTGGCGTACCACTCGGGGAACGAGGCGAACAGCACGGCACCGGCGACGATGACCCACGTCTCGTTGAGGTCCCAGACCGGACCGATCGTGTTGATGACCTGACGGCGCGAGACATCGTTCTTGCCGAGGAACGGCAGCGACATGCCGACGCCGAAGTCGAACCCGTCGAGCACGAAGTAGCCCACGAAGAAGAACGCGACGATGAAGAACCAGAGTGTTGCGAGATCCATGATGCTCCTCCCCCTCAGTAGACGACCGACGGCAGCTGGGCCGTCTCGTCATGCGGTTGTTCTTCGGTGTCCGGGCCCTTCTGCGCGGCCTTGACGATGAGTCGGACCTCGACCACGGCGAGGGCCGCGTAGATCGCGGTGAACGCGATGAGCGATATCAGCACCTCGACCCCGCTGACACCCGGCGAGACGCCGTCCTGCGTGGTCATCAGCCCGAACACGATCCAGGGCTGTCGGCCCATCTCCGTGAAGACCCATCCCATGATGTTGGCGACGAGCGCGAGCGGGAACGACCAGATCGCGAGCTTCCACATCCACGGCGCCGGGGGCTTCTTGGCGCCCTTGCGGGTGAGCCACAGGCCGGCAACGGCCACGAGCGCGGCGGCCATGCCCAGGCCGATCATCCAGCGGAACGCCCAGTAGGTGACCCACAGGATCGGGGCGAAGTCCGTCAGACCGGTGGCGGCGTAGGTCTGGGCGTACTCGGCGTTCAGGTCGTTGATGCCGTGCACGCACGCGTCGAGCGTGTGCGTCGACAGCAGGGACAGCAGGTAGGGGACGCGGATCGAGAACAGTTCGGAACTGCCGTCCGGGGTGCCGAGGGTGAACAGGCTGAACGACGCGTCCGGTCCGCACACCGTGTTGAAGGTCGCTTCAGCCGCAGCCATCTTCATGGGTTGCGCGGCGTACATCGCCAGGCCGAGCTGGTCACCCGTGAGCACGACACCCGCGGTCGAGACGATCATCGCCCACAGTCCGAACTTCAGCGAGATGCGCATGGTGTCGAAGTGCTGTCCGCGAGCGAGGTGCCAGGCGGAGACCGAGATCACGACACCGGCCGCGAACATCAGCGCGCCGAAGATCGTGTGCGGGAACGCGGCCAGCGCGACCGGGTTGGTCAGCAGCGCCCAGAAGTCGGTGAGCTCGGCCCGGTTGGTCTCGGGGTTGAACGTGTAGCCGACCGGGTTCTGCATGAACGCGTTGGCCGCGATGATGAAGTACGCCGACAGGATGCTGCCGATCGACACGCACCAGATGGTGGCCAGGTGCAGCTTCTGCGGGAGCTTGTCCCAGCCGAAGATCCAGAGACCGATGAAGGTCGCCTCGAAGAAGAACGCCAGCAGGCCCTCGAAGGCGAGCGGAGCACCGAACACGTCGCCGACGAAGCGGGAGTAGTCCGACCAGTTCATGCCGAACTGGAACTCCTGCACGATGCCGGTGACGACGCCCATCGCGAAGTTGATGAGGAAGATCTTGCCGAAGAAGCGGGTCAGGTGCAGGTACTGGACCTTGCCGGTGCGCACCCATGCGGTCTGGAAGATCGCGGCGACCAGCGCCATGCCGATCGTCAGGGGGACGAAGAGGTAGTGATAGACCGTGGTCAACCCGAATTGCCATCGGGCGAGCGCGAGCGGATCAAGCCATTCCATGCACGACTCCTGTTCTGTGCTGCCGCTGCCTCGTGCTGTCACGCAGCTGGACGGTGCAGTCCGATGCGAGGACGGCATCGCGGACGCACTCGGCTTCGAGGGGTCCACCGGCCTCGTTCAACACGCTCTGCATGAGCTCGAGGTGCACACGGCAGAGCATCGGGCGGTCTTCGGAACGGCCCGCCGCGTGCGGGCACGGGCTGAGGTCGACCGTGAGCCGGCGGTCGTCGACCACGGGCTCGAAGCCGCTCTCCTCCAGGTGCTCCACGAGCGCGTCGAGCTGATAGGTGGCTTCACGGCCGAGATCGGGCGCGGAATCCGGCAGCATGCTGCGCATCAGGTCGCCCCGACGAGCAGCCGCCTTGGCCTTGTCGCGCGCGACCGGGCTGGAGGCGCCCGGGGCTCCGGTGGCCGCGCTGTACAGCGTGCGCGGACGCCCCCGCGTGGTGCGGTGCTCGATCGTCGGGATCACGTATCCGCCTTCGATCAGGCGCTGCAGGTGCTCACGGACCGTGTTCGCGTGGAGTCCGGTCGCCTCGCACAGCTCCGCGATCGATACGGCGGCTCGGGTCTGCGAACTTCCCGCTTCGAAGAGCAAGTGCAGGATCTGCACCCGGGAGTAGCTCGAGATCGGCCCGCAGACGGGCCCGCCGTTGGCCATGTCACCAGTATTCCGTGAGATCGCGGGTTTACCCAGAGGTACGGGCCGTGAATAAACACCTGGCCGATAGGGATGTCCGATCCCGCCGATAGCCTGAGAGCATGGCCACCCGAAAACCCGCTCCTCCTGCCTACGTCTGCACGGAATGCGGCTGGACGACCGCGAAGTGGGTCGGACGCTGCGGGGAGTGCCAGCAGTGGGGCACGGTGCAGGAACAGGCGGCGCAGACCGGCATCCTCCGCCGCGTGGGTCCGGTCGCACCGAGCGCCGAGCGGACGGCACGACCGATCACGCAGATCACGACGCAGGACGCACCGCGGCGCTCGAGCGGGGTCGGGGAGTTCGACCGCGTGCTCGGCGGTGGCGTGGTCCCCGGCGCCGCGATCCTGCTCAGCGGAGAGCCCGGTGTGGGCAAGTCCACGCTGCTGCTGGAGGTGGCCGCCCAAGCCGCCCGCGGCGGGCGACGGGTCCTGTATGCGAGCGCCGAGGAATCTCCGGGGCAGGTCCGCCTGCGCGCCGAGCGCACCGGAGCGTTGCACGACGAACTGTACCTGGCGAGCGAGACCGACCTGGCGACCATCCTGGGGCACATCGACGAGGTGAAGCCGCAGCTGGTGATCGTCGACTCCGTGCAGACCGTCTCCTCGTCGCTGATCGACGGTGCGGCCGGTCAGCCGAGCCAGGTCCGCGAGGTCGCCGCGACGCTGATCCGCGTGGCGAAGGACCGCGATCTGCCGATCATCATCGTCGGTCACGTCACGAAAGACGGCCAGGTCGCCGGCCCCCGGGTCCTCGAACATCTGGTCGACGTCGTCTGCCACTTCGAAGGGGATCGGCAGACGTCGCTGCGCTTCATCCGCGCCCTCAAGAACCGCTTCGGTCCGACCGACGAGGTCGGCTGCTTCGAGATGACGGGCGACGGCATCGCCGAGGTTCCCGATCCCTCGGGGCTCTTCCTCTCTCAGGGCGCGACCGAACCCGGAACCTGCGTCGCCATCTCGCTCGAGGGGCGCCGCGCGCTCCCTGTCGAGGTGCAGGCCCTCACCGTGCCCAGCAACGCTCCGAACCCGCGCCGCATCGTGCACGGCCTCGACTCCTCGCGCGTGGCGATGGTGCTGGCGATCCTCGAACGCCGCGCCGGCATCCCCACCGGGACTCTCGACGTCTATGTGTCGACCGTCGGAGGCGTGCGCTTCACCGAGCCCGCGGCCGATCTCGCCATCGCGATCGCCGTCGCCGGCTCCATCCAGCAGATCGCGGTGCCGCGCACCGTCGCAGCGGTCGGTGAGCTCAGCCTCGCGGGCGAGATCCGTCCGGTGACCCAGGCCGCGCAGCGGCGGTCTGAGGCGGCGCGACTCGGATACGAACAGGTCGTCGACGACCGTTCGAAGACCCTCCGTGCCGCGCTCGGCGATGTGCGGGCGCGCAACACCTCACGCCGATCCGACCGCGACATCCCGCCGTTCTGATCCGCCCGGGAGCCGTTCTGGTCCGCCCGGGAGCCGCGGCGCCTGCCGCAGACCGTCTCAGGCGTCGAGCGCCTTGAGCAGCTCGGCGGGATCGGCCTGCATCGGGTGCGGGCCGGCGATGTCCAGGAACACCGTCGTGATCGGGTGCGCGGAGAGGAACTTGCGCAGCCAGTCCGCGGTGTAGATCCCGACGCCGGGCGGCAGGTTGGCCGGCTTGTTCTTCGCATCGCTGAACAGCAGCAGGGCCAGATCACCCGTCTTCGGGTCGCGGTACGTCCACACCTCCCCGCTGTCGAGCGGGTTGTCGCGCGCGCCCGGGGTGATCAGCGGCACGACCGTGGTGCCGTGGCGCAGAGCGAGGGCGACCGCAGCGACATCCTGCTTCTCGAGAGCCTGAGCCAGGGCATCCGAGCGGAAGTCCTCGGGTGCGGGCTTCTTCTTCGAGGTCTTCGACTTCTTCGCTGCCATGTCTCCAGCTTATTCACGGAGGAGGGCGCGGCGCGCGAAATCGACCGCGGAGACGATTGGGGCCCTCTCGAGTCCCACATTGGGGACTGGGGTACTCGAGAGGGCCCTCGGACTCTCGAGCGGCGATGTCGAAGCGCTGGGGACGCTGTAGTTCGACGCCACTGGGGATGGCTTGTGCCGCATGATGCGGAGAGTCATCTCAATGGTATCCCAAAGATGAGCACCTGTCAGCATGATGCGGCGAACGATGCGCACATCGCCGTGATTCGCACCCCACAAGGCAGATGACGACGCATTTCGAATGCTTCCCGTCGAGGTCGCTTCGAAGACGGAGGCCGCTAGTACAGCAGGATCTGCACCGTGCTGGGGCTCGTGAACCCGCCGATCGACACCTCGACATGGTACGAGGCTCCCCCACCGGGCGCGCGCTGACGATTCTCCTGGTCGCAGGTCTCGACGCTCGAACGCGTCCGATCCCATGTCACCGGATCCTTGCTCGTGACGGTCGTCCCGGCGGTGAGCGTCGCGATCATGCTGCTCGGGTCCTTCTGGCAGTCGGTCGAGCGCCACCACACATCCGAACCGCTGGAGACCGTGAACACCTGCGTCGTCGATCCGACGTCGATCGTGCAGTCCTTCGTGCCCTTGTTGGTCAACGAGATCGAGAGCTTCGGCAGGACTCCGGCGGCATAGGTCTCCGCATCGGCCACCGCGGCGACTTCGACATCCTTCGCCTCACAGGCGACGATCGCGGGTGTCTGCGAGGCCGACGGATCCGGAGAAGGAGACGCCGTCCCGGGCGAAGGTGAGGGCGTGGAGGTCTCCGAGGAGGACGCCGACGGCTTCGGACCGGTCTCGGCGGAAGCCCACGGCTTCGCGATCAGCAGCCACACCCCGACACCGATGGCCGCGAGGAGCAGGACGAGCCCGCCGATGACGACCAGTCGCCGACGGCGGTAGACGGCGGCGGAACGACGGGGCATATCTCCAGGCTAAGCGATCGCACCTGCGCAACCGGGGAGGCCGACGGACGGTCGTCGAGCAGGAGGCGCCTCAGAGCACTTTGAGCATGCGTGTGTTGCCGAGCGTGTTGGGCTTGACGTGGGCGAGGTCGAGGAACTCCTCGACACCGGCATCACCGCTGCGCAGCAGTTGGGAGTAGACGTCGGGGTCGACGACCTGCTCCCCGATGGGCGTGAAACCGCGACGGCTGAAGAACTCGACCTCGAAGGTGAGGCAGAACAGGCGGGAGAGCCCGAGCATCCGCGCCGTCTCCTCCAGCCGGTCGACGATGGCCCGACCGACTCCGTGGTGCAGCCAGTCGTCGCGCACGAGCAGGGTGCGCACCTCGCCCAGATCCTCCCAGATCACGTGCAGCGCACCGCAGCCGATCAGCACCCCGTCCGCCTCCGCCACGACGAACTCCTGCACGGATCCGTAGAGCACCGCGAGGTCCTTGCCGAGCAGGATGCGCTGCTCCACGAGGGGCTGCAGGAGGTTGCGGATGCCGATGACGTCGGCGCTGCGCGCCGGCCGGACGATGTACTCGCTCACGGCACAAGCCTATGACCCATGCCCCTGCGAAAACCCAGACGGTTCGCTCGCGGTGCGGCGCGTCGTGAGCATGACGCGCCCGGGCGATCGCATCCCGTCTGGGTTTTCGCAGGAGGGACCGGGACACAGGAAAGGGGCGGATGCCGCAGCATCCGCCCCTCGTGGTCCTGTCTGACTTACTCGCCGCTGGCGACCGCCAGGTCGGGAGTGCCGGCGATCGCACCGCCACCGGTGTTGACGCCGACCGCGACCTTCTCGCCGCGCGGGCCGTGCTCGAACAGGAACTGCCCGTCCTTGGCATCAACCTTCACGTGGTCACCCGAGTTGAGCTCGCCGTGGAGGATCTTCTCGGACAGACGGTCCTCGACCTCGTGCTGCATCGCGCGACGCAGCGGTCGGGCGCCGAGCGCCGGGTCGAAGCCGATCTCGATCAGCCGCTCCTTGGCGGCCTGCGACAGCTCGATCGTCATGTCGCGGTCCAGCAGACGCTCGCCGAGGCGCTTGGTGAACAGATCCACGATCTGCACCAGCTCCTCCTTCGAGAGCTGCGGGAACACGATGATGTCGTCGACACGGTTCAGGAACTCGGGCTTGAAGTGCCGCTTGAGCTCTTCGTTCACCTTGCCCTTCATCCGGTCGTAGCTGGTCGAGTCGTTGCCCTCGATCTGGAAGCCGACGGGGCCGCCTGCGATGTCACGGGCACCGAGGTTGGTGGTCATGATGATGACCGTGTTCTTGAAGTCCACGATCCGACCCTGACCGTCGGTGAGCCGACCCTCTTCGAGGATCTGCAGCAGCGAGTTGAAGATGTCGGGGTGGGCCTTCTCGATCTCATCGAAGAGCACCACGCTGAACGGCTTGCGCCGCACCTTCTCGGTGAGCTGGCCGCCCTCTTCGAATCCGACGAACCCGGGAGGGGCACCGAACAGACGCGAGACGGTGTGCTTCTCACCGAACTCGCTCATGTCGAGGGAGATCAGCGCGGCCTCGTCGTCGAACAGGAACTCGGCGAGGGCCTTGGCGAGCTCGGTCTTTCCGACGCCCGTGGGGCCGGCGAAGATGAACGAGCCCGAAGGACGCTTCGGGTCCTTGAGGCCGGCACGCTGACGACGGATCGTCTTGGAGAGAGCGGCGATCGCCTCCTCCTGACCGATGACGCGCTGGTGCAGGGCCTTCTCCATGAAGACGAGTCGGCTGGACTCCTCCTCCGTGAGCTTGAAGACGGGGATGCCGGTGGCCTGAGCGAGCACCTCGGCGATCAGGCCCTCGTCGACGACCGCGGAGGTCGCGACGTCGCCTGCACGCCACTGCTTCTCGAGGCGGAGACGCTCGGCGAGAAGGCTCTTCTCCTCATCGCGCAGGGAGGCGGCCTTCTCGAAGTCCTGCTCCTCGGAGGCGATCTCCTTCTGCTCGCGCACGGCGGCGATCTTCTCGTCGAACTCCCGCAGCTCGGGCGGGCTCGACAGGATCGACAGACGCAGGCGTGCGCCGGCCTCGTCGATCAGGTCGATGGCCTTGTCCGGAAGGAAGCGGTCGGAGACGTAGCGGTCGGCGAGGTTCGCCGCGGCCACGATGGCGCCGTCGGTGATCTGCACCTTGTGGTGCGCCTCGTAGCGGTCGCGCAGCCCCTTGAGGATGTTGATCGCGTGCGGCAGCGTCGGCTCGTTGACCTGCACCGGCTGGAAGCGGCGCTCGAGCGCGGCGTCCTTCTCGAAGTGCTTGCGGTACTCGTCGAGCGTCGTGGCACCGATCGTCTGCAGCTCGCCACGCGCGAGGAGCGGCTTCAGGATGCTGGCCGCGTCGATCGCCCCTTCGGCGGCACCCGCACCCACGAGGGTGTGGATCTCGTCGATGAAGACGATGATGTCGCCGCGCGTGCGGATCTCCTTGGTGACCTTCTTCAGGCGCTCCTCGAAGTCACCGCGGTAGCGGGAACCGGCGATGAGCGAGCCGAGGTCGAGCGAGTAGAGCTGCTTGTCCTTCAGCGTCTCGGGCACATCGCCCTTGACGATCGCCTGGGCCAGGCCCTCGACGACGGCGGTCTTGCCGACGCCGGGCTCACCGATCAGGACGGGGTTGTTCTTGGAGCGCCGGGAGAGGATCTGCATGACCCGCTCCGCCTCCTTCTCGCGCCCGATGACCGGGTCGAGCTTGTTGTCGCGTGCGGCCTGCGTGAGGTTGCGTCCGAACTGGTCGAGCACGGCGGAGCCGCCCTGGGCACCGGCCGGCGAGTCGTTCGTCTGCGCGCCGACGGAGGCCGGCTCGCGCCCGGGGGCACCGGAGAGCAGCTGGATGACCTGCTGGCGGACCTTGTTGAGGTCGGCACCGAGCTTGACGAGCACCTGAGCGGCGACGCCCTCGCCCTCGCGGATGAGACCGAGCAGGATGTGCTCCGTGCCGATGTAGTTGTGGCCGAGCTGCAGGGCCTCGCGGAGGCTGAGCTCGAGCACCTTCTTGGCACGAGGGGTGAACGGGATGTGCCCGGTCGGCTGCTGCTGACCCTGGCCGATGATGTCCTGCACCTGCTCGCGCACGGCGTCGAGGGAGATGCCGAGGCTCTCGAGGGCCTTGGCGGCGACGCCTTCACCCTCGTGGATGAGGCCGAGCAGGATGTGCTCGGTCCCGATGTAGTTGTGGTTGAGCATCTTCGCCTCTTCTTGGGCGAGGACGACCACTCGACGGGCTCGGTCCGTGAATCTCTCGAACATGCTGTGACTCCTTATTCGCACGGGGCGAAGACGCGTGAAGCGCTTGTACATCGAGAGTAACCACCACATCGGGCACGTATGCCCGTGTTCGCCGTGGGCATACCGGGGGTTGACCGAGTTATCGACAGTCGTTATGTTAACGAATGTCGATAACAACCAACGTCAAGGAGACAGCGATGCTCACCAGACAAGGACGCCCCTCACTCGCCGACGGGATCGCCCTCGGACTCATCGCCACCGGCGCCGTGAGTGTCGGGATCGGCGCGATCTTCGCGGTCGCCTCCGCCGCGTTCGAGATGTTCGGCGCGGCGCCTGCGGTGCTCATGCCGGTCCACGACGTCGACCTGACCGCACTGATGACGTCTCCGGTGTGAGCGCGGCAACGGTCGACTCCGCCCTCGTCACGTTCTCGACGATGACCACCGGCGCCCGCTGGATGCTGCTCCTCGAGGTCGCACTCCCGGCACTCGCCACGATGGCACTGTGCGCGGGCGTCTGGTGGCTGGGGGTGTCCCTCATCCGCTCGCGACCTTTCCGTGCGTCGCTCGGGTGGATCTTCGGCCTCGCCGCCTGTCTGATGCTCGCCGGGGCCCTCCTCGGGCAGCTCGCCGGCGGGATCGGACGGGCGATGATCGTCCAAGACTTGGCCGCCGCCGATCCGGGCGTCGAAGACGTGCTGTGGACCCTGCTGGTGCAGTTCGACCTCGCCCCGGTCGGCTGGGCGTTCGCCCTCGCCCTCATCGCCGGTGTCTTCGAGATCGGCCGGCGCCTCCAGCGCGACACGGAAGGACTCGTCTGATGCTCAGCACCGCCACCCCCACCCGCTCCGAAACGGCAGATGCCATCACCGTGATCCTCTACGCCGCCGCGGCGCTCATCACGGTTGTCATCGCCACGGTGCTCCGCATCGGCAGCACTTTCCGCGACTCCGGAATCGCGTGGTCGATCCCGATCGACGAGCAGCCGATCTCCGCGACGACCGACTCCGGCGCCCTCTCCATCGAGGGGATCGCGCAGGATGCGATGGTCTTCGCGACCGATGTGAACGTGGTGTCGGTCACCGCCATCATCGCCGCCATCGCTCTGTGGACTCTCGCAGCTGTCCTGATCATCGCGTCAGTGACGCTGGTCGCCTGGAACTTCCTCCGCGGACGCTTCTTCGTTCGCGGAAACGCACGTGCCTTCGACGTGATCGGCTGGACACTCGTCGCCGCCCCCATACTGATCGTCATGCTCGAGACGATGGGACGCAACGGCGTGACCACCGCGCTCGGCATCGGCGACGGAGAGCCCGTGCATCCGATCGAGTTCTGGACCATCGCGCCGATCTTCGCCACCGGGGTGACGGTCGGCCTGATCGCCGTCGCGTTCCGCCGCGGCATCCGTCTCCAACAAGAGAAGGCGGCGCTCCAGAAGGAGACGGAGGGCCTGGTGTGAGCCCGGCGGAGAGCGACGACGAGTTCACCGGCATCCACTGCCGGCTCGACGAGCTGCTCGCAGAGAGAGGCATGACGCTCACCGAGCTCAGTGCCACCGTCGGGGTGAGCATCGTGAACCTGTCGGTGCTCAAGAACGACCGCGCCCGCGCCATCCGCTACTCGACCCTGCGGGCGATCTGCGACGCGCTCGACTGCGAGGTCGGCGACCTGCTGGTGCTCACCTCCCGCTGAGCCGAGCAGATGTCTGCGCACGCGCGTATGCTTATCTGTATGCGCACCACGTTGAATCTCTCCGCGGCACTCGCGACCGAAGCCAAGGCACGCGCAGCCGCAGAGGGCCTGACCTTCACGAGCTTCATCGAAGAGGCCCTCCGCGAGCACCTGGCGAAGCGTCCATCCCCTGCACCCAGCGAGCCCCTGCCGACCTTCGGCGACCCGCGCACATCACGGTTCCTCGTCAACATCGACGACCGTGACGCTCTGTGGGACGCACTGGAAGAGACCTCGACCCGATGATCGTTCCCGACGTCAACATCCTCGTCTACGCATTCCGCGCCGACTCCGCAGAGCATCAGACCTACGCACCCTGGCTCAACGAGACCCTGACCCGCGAAGCGATCGGCGTCTCCGACACGATCCTCAGCGGATTCGTCCGCATCGTCACCCACCCCCGGATCACCACCGTGCCCGCACCGATCGACGCGGCGATGGCCTTCGCCCGCAGTCTCGTCGCCGCTCCGCGCACCCACTGGCTCACGGCCGGGGCACCGTCCTGGAACCGGCTCGAAACTCTCACCGCGGTCGACCAGGGCATCCGAGGGAACCTCGTCCCCGACGCGTACATCGCCGCGTTGACTCTGGCGAACGGTGCACGCCTCGCCACGCGTGACCGCGGATTCGGCCGGTTCCCCGACCTCAGGTGGTTCGATCCGGCGACGGACGCGCGTGCCGACGGTCCCCGCTGAGCCGACGATCATCGGGAGGAACCATGTCATCCTTCGTCATATCCACCCAGGGAATTCCCAGGGAGTCCTAGCGTTGAGCCTCATGGCGCGCACCCGGCGCACCGCGATCCTGGAGTCCCCACCCCATGAGCACCACCGCACGCGCGCAGAAGGCGCCTGACACCCGCGGACCGGTCCGGAAGCTGCTGACGTCGTTCGGCTTCCAGATCCTCGCCGCCCTCGTCCTCGGCATCGCCGCCGGTCTGATCGGCCGCCAACTCGGCGCCACCGCCGAGAACCCGACCGGCTTGTCCGCGACCCTCGACACGATCGGCAGCTCGTACGTCACGCTGCTGCGTGCCGCCGTCGTCCCGCTGATCTTCACAGCGATCGTCGCCAGCATCTCGAACCTGCGCCGCGTGCAGAACGCCGCCCGCCTGGCCGGTCAGACGATCCTCTGGTTCGCGATCACCGCCTTCATCGCCGTCATCATCGGTATCGTCCTCGGCCTCGTGATCCAGCCCGGCAACCGCGCCGGTGACGGCCTCGAGCCCGGCGACCCGTACACGGTCGGCACCTGGTGGAACTTCCTCCTCGGCCTGATCCCGCAGAACTTCCTCGGCCTCACCGTCAGCACCTCGCCCGGTGCCGTCGAGGGCACCTTCTCGTCGAACGTCGGCTTCAACATCCTGCAGGTCATCGTGGTGGCGGCCGTCATCGGCATCGCCGCTCTCAAGGCCGGCAAGAAGGCCGAGCCGTTCCTCATCTTCACCGAGTCGCTGCTGAAGGTCATCCAGCGCGTGCTGTGGTGGATCATCCGCATCGCCCCGATCGGCACCTTCGGCCTCATCGGCTCGGCCGTGATCAAGTACGGCTGGGAGAAGCTGGCCTCCCTCGGCTGGTTCGCCGCTGCGGTCTACATCGGCCTCGCGCTGGTGCTCTTCGTCGTCTATCCGGCCCTGGTACGCACGCACGGCCTGTCGATCAAGCAGTACTTCTCCGGTGTCTGGCCGGCCGTGCAGCTCGCCTTCGTCAGCCGCTCGTCGATCGGCACGCTGCCCCTCACCGAGCGCGTCACCGAGCGCAACCTCGGCGTGCCCCGCTCCTACGCGTCGTTCGCCGTCCCGCTCGGCGCGACCACGAAGATGGACGGCTGCGCGGCAATCTATCCCGCCATCGCCGCGATCTTCGTCGCCCAGTTCTTCGGCATCGAGCTGAACTTCGTTCAGTACCTGCTGATCGTGATCGTCTCGGTCGTCGGCTCGGCAGCCACCGCCGGCACCACGGGCGCCGTCGTGATGCTCACCCTGACACTGTCGACCCTCGGCCTGCCGCTCGAGGGCGTCGGGCTCCTGCTCGCGATCGACCCGATCCTCGACATGGGCCGCACCGCGGTCAACGTCGCCGGCCAGGCACTGATCCCGACGATCGTCGCCAAGCGCGAAGGCATCCTGAACGAGGAGCTCTACAACGCTCCCCGCGAGGGACTCCCCTTCGCCGACGACTCCGGAGACGACTGGGGAGATGACGAGGGTGCGCCGGAAGCGGACACCTCCTCCGACAGGGAGCCGATCGGCGCCCGCTGACCGCGGTTCCGCCTCACGGAGCGCCCCGTCCCCTTCCGGGACGGGGCGCTCCGTCGTCCGCACTCAGGCGCGGCTCTGCGGACGCGTGGCACCGCGGGTGTCGAGCGCGAGCTCCTCGGCATCCATCGCGGCGATCAGCTCGCGCATGACCTCCTCGTCGAGATTGCCCGCATCCCGCTCGGCGAGGAGTATCTCGCGCCGCACCTGCAACCAGCCCTTCGTCAGGGCGACGAGGTCCTCATACGAGGGCCGGCTCGCGGCATCCTCCACTCTCTGCACCTCGTCCGTGTCCTTCTCGACCCGGGTCATCCGCTTGGTGAACGCGTCGAAGACCCCGAGGTCGACCTCGCCGTACTTCGCCTCCCACTCGACGCGCTTCTTCGCGAGGTAGGCCGTGCCGGCCTCGCGACTCTTCTCCCGGACGGCGGAGAGCGCCTCCTGGTCCTCTTCCTCGTCGACGTCGCTCGCGATGCCGAGACCACGGATCAGCAGCGGCAACGTGAGTCCCTGGATCAGCAACGTGCCGACGGTCACGATGAAAGCCACGACGACGATGGCATGCGACGCCTCGGTGTCGAGGGTCGCGAGGTCGGCGGCGGCGACCGCGATCGCGAGGGTCACCACACCGCGCATCCCTGCCCAGGAGATGACGGCGCTGTCCTTCCAGTTGAGCTGCAGCCCCGCCATCCGCTCGCGCACGATATGGCTGCGCAACTCGTCGGTGGAGTAGTCCCCCCATCGACGGGACTTCTTGTGTCGTTTCTCGAACTGCTCGGTCTCGACGCCGCGATCCCAGCGTTCGAGCCGTCGGCGATCCTGGAAGTTCGCCCACGCGCTGGTCGGATAGATGTAAAGCGGCCGCACGATCAGCACCAACAGCAGCACCGCTCCCGACAGGAGCAGGATCCGCCCGACCGACTCGCTGCCCAGGTCGTTGAGCACACGCGGGAACTGCAGGCCGATGTATGCGAACACGAAGCTCTCCAGCAGCAGGTCGGCCGAGAGCCACAGCGGCTTCTCCTGCTGCCGAGTGGTGTAGTCGGTGCGCGGCGAGTTGTAGCCGACGTAGAGCCCCATCGCGACGACCGCGAGCACACCGGATCCGAGCAGGTGCTCGGCGATCGCGTAGGCACCGAACGGGGCCAGGAGCCCGAACGTCCCGATCACCACCGGGTCGCTGATGCGGGTGCGCAGCTGGTGCAGGACGATTCCGAACACCAGGCCCACGCCGACGCCGACGCCGACCGCCAGGAGGAACTGCCAGATGCCGCCCCAGACCGAGACGGTGGCGCCCGCGAGGATCGCCGCGAACACCCGGTACAGCGTGAGCGAGGTCGCGTCGTTGATCAGGCTCTCCCCGGAGAGCACGGTCATGATGCGCCGGGGCAGTCCGAGGCGACGGCCGATCGCCGCGGCCGAAACCGCATCCGGCGGAGCCACGATCGCACCGAGCAGCAGCGCGCCGGGGAGGGTGAGCGAGGGCAGGAGCCACCACGCCACGAATCCCACGGCGACGGCGGTGAGCAGCACGAGCCAGATCCCGAGTCGGCGGATCTGCGGCAGGCTGCGCCGGAAGCCGACGAACGAGACGTCGAGCGCGGCCGAGTACAGCAGCGGCGGCAGCACCAGGCTGAGCAGCAGGTGTCCGTCGATGTCCAGATCGGGCACGAACGGCAGGAACGACGCAGCGAGCGCCACGACGGTCACGAGCAACGGCGCGGGCCATCCTCTCCAACGCGCGAACGCGGCCACGGCGACGGACCCGACGAGGACGTAGAAGATGCCTGCTTCCATACGGCAACGCTACCGGGGGGAATGACGCCACCCCGCGAGACGTTGCAGGAGAGGATGTCCGCTACAGCTCTCTCCGTCCTCGATCTCGTCCCGGTGCGCACCGGCCAGACGAGCGCCGAGGCCATCGCCTCCTCCCTGTCCCTCGCCGAGACCGCCGACCGCCTCGGCTACCGCCGCTACTGGTTCGCCGAGCACCACAACATGCCGGCCGTCGCGTCCACCACACCCCCGGTGCTGATCGCCGCTGCGGCGACGCGCACGACGCGCCTGCGACTCGGATCCGGTGGTGTGATGCTGCCCAACCACGCGCCCCTCATCGTGGCTGAGCAGTTCGCAGCGCTCGAGGCCATCGCCCCGGGACGCATCGACCTCGGCCTCGGTCGCGCCCCCGGCAGCGACCCCGTGATCACGCAATTGCTCCGCGGCTCCGGCACCACGAGTGACGTCGAGCAGTTCCCCCGTCACGTCCAGGACATCGCCGCGCTCCTCTCGGGCGACGGCGCCACCGTGCGGTTCACCTCGGGCGGCGAGTACACCGTGCGCGCGACCCCGGCGGCGACCGGGTGCCCCGAGGTGTGGCTGCTCGGATCGAGCGACTACTCCGCCCAGCTCGCGGCCTCCCACGGACTCCCCTACGTCTTCGCGAACCACTTCTCGGGACAGGGCCTCGAGCGCGCGCTCGACCTGTACCGCACGGGCTACCGCCCGAGCGAGGAGCACCCGGAGCCCCGAACCTTCCTCACGGTGAACGCGGTCGCCGCGCCCACCTCGGAGGAAGCGGAAGCTCGTGCGCTCCCGCAACTGCGGATGATGGCACGGCTGCGGCTGAACCAGCCCCTGGGAGCGCTCGAGACCGTCGAGGAGGCACTCGCCGCGGAGACGGACGCCACCACGGATGAGGTCGTCCAGGCCGCCCGCTCCCGCTGGTTCGTCGGCACCGGAGAGAGTGTGGCCGCAGAGGTCCGCGGCTTCGCCGAGCGCCACGGTGTCGACGAGGTCATGCTGTCCCCGGTCGCCGGTGCGTACGAGTCCGAGCCGAAGGACTCCCCCCTCGGCCGAGCCCAGTCCCTGGAACTCATCGCCGCCGCCTGACCCGTCCCCCACTCGGTTGCGGGATCGAAAACGCGCCTTCCCGGGCACCCGGAGGCGCGTTTTTCATCCCGCAGCCGGAGCGGGCGCTCTCCACAGGCGACAGTTGTCCACAGATGCCGGAGCGCGAGGCTGGAGGTCGGGACGGAGCGGAAGCTCGCGAGCGACCATGGGCGGATGCGACACCGGATCCCCCTCCCCGCCGAGCTCGGCGCGCACTTCTCCGTCCGCGATGCCGAAGCGTCCGGAGTCGGGCGCAAGCGGCACTCCGCGCGCGATCTCATCCGGCCGTATGCAGGTGTCCGCGCTGCGGAGGCGCCCGCCAGCTTCGTCGAGCACGTGGAGTGCTACGTGCCGCGGTTGCGACCGGGCCAGCGTTTCGCCGGACGGACGGCGCTGCGGCTCTGGGGAATCCCCTTCCCGGTTCGCTGGACGACGGCCGAACCCTTGGACATCGCAGTGGACACGGGCCACTCTCCCCCGCGCACCGGCGGCATCCGCGGTCGTCGCATCGCGTCGGGGCGAGCACACTCCTGGGAGATCGGAAGGGCACCGGTGGTCGACCCCGTGGCTGCGCTCTTCCTCTGCGCCGCGGAGCTGACCCGTGTGCCGATGACCGTCGCCCTCGAAGCCCTGATCACCGCGGCCGACAACTACCCCGGCCTCCACGAGGGCAGACCTTCGGTGGACGTCGAGAGGATCGAACAGCGCCTCCTCGAGTGGGGGCGCTTCCCCGGGTGCGGGCGCATCCGCAGGGCTCTCCCCCGAGTGCGCGGAGGAGTCGAGTCACCGAAGGAGACCGAGACCAGGATGCTGCTGGTCGACGCAGGGCTTCCCGAGCCGGAGATCCAGCACGTCGTCCGGGCCGCCGGACGGGCGATCGCCCGCGTCGACCTCGCCTATCCGCAGTGGCGCATCGCGATCGAGTACGAAGGGGACGGACACCGCACGAGCCGCGAGCAGTGGCGCACCGACATCCGTCGACAGCGCGACCTCGAAGCCGCCGGATGGATCGTGATCCGCGTCACCGAGCTCGACCTGCGCGACGGCGGCGCCGCCCTCGTCTCCCTCATCCGCCGGGCGATTTCCTCGCGCTGACACCTGCGTCCCCCGGTGCGGGATCAGAAACGCTCCTCGCCCGGCCAGCGGAGGTGCGTTATCGATCCCGCAACCGCGCCGCGGATCCCGTCAAGGGGTGTCGACAACACACAGATCGGCGTACCCTCGACGGCAGAAAGGGGGTCCGAGGATGAGCACCACCAAGACGCTCGCACTCTGGGTCGCTTACGGACGCAACGGAGTGGTCGGCAGCATCCGGCACGACGACGACGGATACCACGTCACGATGGCGGAAGCGGATGCCGAAGCCAGTACCTATCCCAGCCTCGCTTCCGCGAAGGGTGCCCTGCACGCGCGCATGGCTCCCGGCAGCGACTGGCCGCGCTTCCAGGAGCATTGACCCCGAGTCCCGCTCGTGCGGGATGAAAAACGCGCCTCCGTGACGTCCCGGAGGCGCGTTTTCGATCCCGCAACAGCCTCACTGGTGCGGGGGTGCGGGGGTCAGACCTCGGGCTCGCCGGAGAGGATGCCGCGCAGCCAGTCGCGCGCCTCGACGAACACGTCGTCCGAGTAGCGGTCGGGGTACTGCACGATCTGGCGATCCGCACGCGGGTAGGAGCCGAGGAACACCACGCGCGGGCTGAAGCGCCGGATGCCGAGCAGCGCGTCGGCCATGCGCTCGTGCTCGATGTGTCCGTCCGCGTCGATCACGAACCGGTAGCGACCGAGTTCGTCGCCGATCGGCCGCGACTCGATGAGCGAGAGGTTGATCCCGCGGGTCGAGAACTGCTCCAGCATCTCGAGGAGCGACCCGGGGTGATCGTGCGGGAGCTCGACGATCAGGGAGGTCTTGTCGGCGCCGGTCGGCTCGGGGGAACGGGTCGTCCGGGTGACCAGCACGAAGCGGGTCACCGCCTGCGCATTGTCGCCGATGCCCTCCGCGAGCACGTCGACGTCGTAGTGGCTCACGATGCCCGGGGCCGCGATGGCCGCCTGCGCGGCGAGGGTGCCGTCGAGGACGCCGATCGCCGACGCCACGTTGCTCGAGGCCGGCACGTGCGAGTGCGAGGGCAGATGCTCACCGAGCCAGCCATGACACTGCGCATAGGCGACGGGGTGCGCCGCGATCACCTCGACCTGATCGAGCGTCGTGCCACGCGGGGCGACGAGCACGAAGTTCACCCGCACCAGGTACTCACCGATGATGCGCAGGCCCGGCAGGGTCGCCAGCGCATCCTGCGTGGTGGAGACACCGCCCTCGATGGAGTTCTCGATCGCGATCATGGCGGCATCGCTGCGGCCCTCGAGCACGTCGGCCAGCGCCTCACCCACGTTGTGCACGGGGCGCCAGGTCTGGCCGCGAGCCTCCGCCACCTGATCGAGCGCCGCCTCCGTGAAGGTTCCGGCAGGGCCGAGATAGCTGTAGGTGCGGCGTTCAGTCACGGGTTTCACCTTAGCCCTCGGCGCGACGACGGAGATACGCATGACTTCTCGGGTGCGATCCCGCCGATCAGGGGGCAGACTGAGAGGATGACCAGCCGTGCCGGCCTCCCTGCGGAGGAAAGTGACCTGATCGACGTCGACGAACTGATCGCCGCCTACTACGACCGCACACCGAACCCCGAGGTCGCGGCCGAGCGGGTCGTCTTCGGGACCAGCGGCCATCGCGGTTCCTCCCTGTCGAACAGCTTCAACGAGAACCACATCCTCGCCACGACGCAGGCGATCGTGGACTACCGCGCAGCCCAGGGCATCACGGGTCCGCTGTTCCTCGGTCGGGACACACACGCGCTCTCCCTGCCCGCCGAGCGCAGCGCCATCGAGGTGCTGCTCGCGAACGGTGTGGACGTGCGGGTCGATGCCCGCGACTCGTGGGTGCCGACCCCCGCGCTCAGCCACGCGATCCTGACCTACAACCGTGGACGCGCTGCCGACGACCCCGGTCGCGCGGACGGCATCGTCGTGACCCCGTCGCACAACCCACCCCGCGACGGCGGCTTCAAGTACAACCCGCCGCACGGAGGACCCGCCGACACCGACGCCACCGGATGGATCGCCGACCGCGCGAACGCCCTGATCGCCGCGGGGCTCGAGGGAGTGAAGCTCGAGCGCTTCGCCGACATCGACTGGGATGCCCTCACCGGCTACGACTTCCGCGAGGAGTATGTGCGGGATCTGCCGTCCATCATCGACCTCGACGCGATCCGCACGGCCGGGGTGCGCATCGGCGCCGACCCTCTGGGCGGAGCGTCCGTGGAGTACTGGGCACTCATCGCCGAGATGCACGACCTCGACCTGGACGTGGTGAACCCCGAGGTCGACCCGACCTGGCGCTTCATGACCCTGGACTGGGACGAGAAGATCCGGATGGATCCGTCGTCGCCCTCGGCCATGGCGTCGCTGGTCGCGAAGAAGGGCGACTACGACGTGCTGACCGGGAACGACGCGGATGCCGACCGGCACGGCATCGTCACCCCGGACGCCGGGCTGATGAACCCGAACCACTACCTGGCCGTCGCGATCGACTACCTGTTCTCGCATCGGCAGGACTGGCCCCGCGATGCCGCGATCGGGAAGACGCTCGTGTCGTCGATGATCATCGACCGCGTCGCCGAATCGCTCGGTCGCCGCCTGCTGGAAGTCCCGGTCGGGTTCAAGTGGTTCGTCCCCGGGCTCCTCGACGGCTCGGTCGCGTTCGGCGGCGAGGAGTCGGCCGGAGCGTCCTTCCTCCGCAAGGACGGCTCCGTGTGGTCGACCGACAAGGACGGCATCCTGCTGTGCCTGCTGGCCGCCGAGATCATCGCCGTCACGGGCAAGACGCCCTCGGAGCGGTACGCCGAGCTGGAGGAGGCGTTCGGCGCCTCGGCCTACCAGCGGGTCGACGCCCCCGCGACACCGGAACAGAAGGCGACGCTCGGAAAGCTCGCCCCCGAGTCGGTGACGGCCACCACCCTCGCCGGCGAGGAGGTCACGGCGAAGCTCTCACACGCGCCCGGCAACGGTGCGGCGATCGGAGGTCTCAAGGTGCAGACGGAGCACGCCTGGTTCGCGGCGCGCCCGTCCGGCACGGAAGACGTCTACAAGCTCTACGCCGAGAGCCTGCGCGGCCCCGAACACCTCGCGGAGGTCCAGGCGGAGGCACGCGCTGTCGTGTCGGCCGCACTCGGCGGCTGACCCACGCGGGCGACGTCTCAGGCTGCGGCGGAACGGGCCAGCACGGCGCCGGCCTCGCGCAGCCAGCGCGCCGGTTCGGCGAGGGCCGCGTCGGACGAGCCAGCCAGCTCGGTGAGTGAGGCGGATGCCGCGAACAGCGCGGTATCCGCATCCTCGGTGATGCGACCGGCCGCGACCATCGCGCGCGTCCCGGCCTCAGCGGCGAGACCCGCGAGGTAGGAGGGCACCTTGCCGTCGCCGGACTGCCCGTCGTAGGACCCCTCCCCGGTGATGACCGCATCGGCATCGGCGATCGCCTCGGCCAACCCGATGAGTTCCGCGACCTCGGATGCGCCGGGAGCGAGGACTCCGCCCCACACCACCAGGGCGGCACCGGTCCCTCCGGCCGCGCCGTTGCCCGCGCCGTCCGGATCGACGCCGAGCAGTGCGGCGAGCCGGCGCAGCCCGTCGTCGACGACGACGATGTCGTCGGGGGTGCGCAGTCCCTTCTGCGGGCCGAACACCGCGGCGGCCCCGCGCGGACCGACGAGCGGGTTCGTCACGTCGGTGAGCACGCGTACCTCCGGAGCCGGGCGCAGTCCGGAGAGGTCGACCGCGGCGATGTCTCCGAGTCCCCGTGCGCCCGGAGCGACAAGAGCGCCCGCGGCATCGAGGAACCGCGCCCCCAGTGCCGACAGCATGCCGGTGCCGCCGTCGGTCGATGCGCTCGAGCCGATCCCGACGACGAGGCGCGAGACCCCGTGATCGAGGGCCGCGGCCATGGCCTGCCCGAACCCGGCGGTGTCGGCGTCCCAGGGGCGCAGCTCCGTCAGCAACTCGATGCCCGATGTCGAGCCGAGGTCGACGACAGCCGTCCCCGCGGGGGCATCCTCGGTCGGGGGAAGCAGCAGCCAGGCGGTATCGATCCGGTGCCCCGCAGGCCCGTCGACCGTGACCGGCATCCGCACGGCCCCCGGGACCGCGGCCTCGAACGCCGACACGGTGCCCTCGCCGCCGTCCGCCATGGGCCGGTGGACGAACTCCGCCGCGGGGTCGACGGACGCCCATCCTTCGGCGAGCGCCGCCGCGGCATCGGCTGCCGTGATCGTGCCTTTGAAGCTGTCCGGGGCCAGCACGACCCGGGTCACCGCGGGACTCCCGGGGTGCTGGCGCGCACGACCACGTCGAGCGGCAGCGGCGCCTGCTCCCAGTCCGCATCCACCGTCGCACGGAAGGCCTGGTAGCCGACTTCGCTCAGCGGCACACGCACCGTCGTCAATGCCGGGGAGACGTCGCTGCTCGCGGGCACGTCGTCGAAGCCGCAGACCGCGATGTCGGCGCCGATCTCCCGACCGGCGTCGCGGATCGCGGACATCGCGCCGATCGCGACGACATCGGTGATCGCGAAGACCAGGGTGCCGGTGGGCACACCATCGGCGAGCGCCGCGGCCATACTCTCCGCGCCTGATTCACGGAGGAAGCCGCCACGCAGCGTGCGCACGACAGCTCCTCCTGAAGCCTCGAACCCGGCGCGGAACCCGGCCAGACGATCATCCGAGGTCCACACGCCCTCGGCGGCACCGAGCGCGATCGCCGAGCGATACCCCCGCTCGGCCATCCGTCGACCCAGCGCCTCGGCTCCGGAGCGGTTGTCGATCTCGATACTCCGCTCCACGCCGGAGCCCGGCCCGAAGGCGACCACCCTGCCGCCCAGACGCGAGAACTCGGCGAGGTCGTGGGCGACATCGGCCTCGATCGGGTCCTGCGTGCCGGAGGCGGCGAGGATCAGGCCCCGCGGCCGCTGACCCCGCAGAGCTCGGACGATGCGCGCCTTCCGGGCCGGATCACGGTCGGTGATGGCGACCGTGACGACGAGCCCGTGCTCGTCGGCACCGCGCGCCACCCCCGAGGCGATCAGACCGAAGTAGGGGTCGGCGATGTCGGCGACGAGCAGGGCGATGACCGGCGAGGTGCCACGCGCGGTCGCCTGGGCGGAGACGTTCGCGGTGTAGCCCAGTTCCGCGGCCGCCGCTTCGACACGCTCACGGAACGACTCGGCGACCTTGCGCTCCGATCCGTTGAGCACACGGGAGGCGGTCGCAAGCGATACACCGGCCTCGCGAGCCACGTCGTGCAGGGTGGGTGCGGGTCCCCGCGTGTGACGCTGGGCCCTGGTCGGCGCCGGCCGCTCCGCCGACGATGCGGGCTCTGTCATGCCCCAGATCCTACTTCCCCGCCCGGTACCGCGCCGACCTCGGGGGTCACGGGTGGCCCGCCGACGCACCGACGCCCCCTGCACGGATGTCGGGCCGATGCATGGATGTCGGACGGAAAGCCGCCCGTGCGCCCTGCATCCGTGCGCGCTCCCGACAGGTGGTACGCCGAACCTCCGGATCGGACCTCATGCGAGGTGCGGAGAGACGGCAGCCGCAAATGTCTCCGCCGTGCGGCGCACGACGCTCTCCGGGGCATCCGCCCAGATCTCGGCGTTGAAGATCTCGACCTCGATGTCGCGGTCGTACCCGGTCGCGACGACCGCGCGGGTGAGTGAGCCGAAGTCGATCACCCCGTCTCCTGTGTAGTGCCGGGAGAGCAGCACGTCGGCGGCGAGGGGCGTCTTCCAGTCGCACACCTGATAGGTCGCGATCCGGTTCTCCCTGCCCGCCCGCGCGATCTGTTCGAGCACCTGCGGATCCCACCAGATGTGGAACGTGTCGACGGCGGCCCCGACCACCTCGGGCGCGAAGTCAGCGGCGATGTCGAGTGCGTGCCCGAGCGTCGAGATGACGGCGCGATCCGACGCGTACATCGGATGCAGCGGCTCGATCGCGAGCGTCACCCCCGCCGCCTCCGCCTCGGGAGCGAGGACACCGATCGCATCGCGCACCCGCTCCCGCGCTCCGTTCAGGTCGCGTGATCCCGCAGGCAATCCGCCCGCGACGAGCACGAGCACGGCGGTCGAGCCTTCCGCACCGGCCGCGGCCAGCGTTGCGGTCTCCTCGATCGCCCTGCGGTTGTCATCCAACGCCGTTTCCCGGTCCGCACCGGCCGGCAGGGTGAAGAAGCCGCCCCGGCAGTGGGTCGAGAAGCGCAGACCCGAGTCGGACAGCATCCGCGCAGCGACGTCGAGGCCGACCGCGTGCACGGGCTCCCGCCAGAGGCCGATCGATCGCACCCCCGCGTCGGCCGTGACCCGCAGTGCGGTGGCGAGATCGGCATGCTTGATCGTCGCCTGGTTGATCGACAGGCGCGGGTCGGGGATCTGCGAAGAAGGGCTCATGCGTCCACTCCGTTCACGCGCAGCATGCGGTGCCACCGTTCCTGCGCGAGGTCGGGCTGCTCCAGCGCGAGCGAGGTGTTCGCAAGCTCGACGATGCGACTCAGATGCGGCAGGCTGCGCGCGGAATGCAGGCCACCGACCATCTGGAACGCGGGCTGATGCCCGTTCAGCCAGGCGAGGAAGGCCACGCCCGTCTTGTAATAGAACGTGGGGGCGGCGAAGATCTGCCGGCTGAGCGCTTCGGTCGGGCCCAGGATGCGCAGATACTCCTCCTGGTCACCGGCGTCCAGAGCCTGGATCGCCGCCGAAGCCACCGGGGTGATCGCCGCGAACGCGCCGAGGAGCGCGTCGGAGTGCATGTCGTCGCCCGGCGTCATCCTTTCCGCTGTGCCCCCGATCAGACGGACGTAGTTGAAGTCGTCGCCCGTGAACATCCGCACGCCTTCGGGAAGCCGTGCGCGCACCGAGATCTCGGACTCGGCGTTCAACAGACTCATCTTCACTCCCGCGATCTTCCCCGGGTTCTCGGCGATGATCTGCAGCAGCACCTCGGATGCCTCCTGCCAGCCGTCTGCCCCGAAGTAGCCGGCGAGCTCAGGGTCGAAGGCGGTTCCGAGCCAATGCAGCACGACGGAGGTCGTCGCCCGGGACAGCACCTCGCGGTACACACGACGGTAGTCCGCGGCATCCGTCGCCGCGCGGGCGAGGTGCCGGGACGCCATCAGCACAGGACCGGCACCGTGCTCCTCGGCGAAGTGCAGCTGTTCGGTGTAGGCCGTGATCACCTGGTCGAGGGAGATCGCCGACTCGGCGATGTGGTCGGTGTTGACGCCGACCACCACCGAGCCGCCTTCCTCGCGGGCGACTTCAGCGCTGCGAGCGATCAGTTCCCGCGTGGCCGCGGCGTCCAAGCCCATGTTGCGCTGCGCGGTGTCCATCGCATCGGCGACTCCGAGCCCCCAGGAGAACACGTTGCGGCGGAACGCGAGCGTGGCGTCCCAGTCGATGTCGGCGGGTTGCCCGGGGGTGTTGTCGGCGTGCACCTTGGGCACGACGTGTGCGGCGGCGTACGCGACACGGCTTCGCAGCGGCGCGGTCGGACGTGTGCAGGCGCCGACATCGTTGAGAGCGACGTCGGTGGTCGCGCCTGTCGGGTGCAGGAGTCGGAGCGTGGCCATCGTGCGCCTCAATCCAGGGTCAACGACTCGAGGGCGATCTTGCGGCCCTCGGCGCTGGAGGTCAGACCGGCCTCGGCGAACTGCACTCCACGGGCGCCCGCGAGCAGGTCGAACGGGTAGTCGGTGCCCTCGACGTACGACACCAGATACTCCTCCCACTGCTGGCGGAAGCCGTTGAGGAAGACATCGTTGGTCGGCACCTGTTGCCAGTCCGCGTCGTAGTCGCGGGTGTCTTCGAGATCAGGGTTCCACACCGGCTTGGGGGTGGCGTTGCGGGGCTGGATCTTCGCGCCGAACAGCCCGACCACCGCGGATCCGTGGGTGCCGTCGACCTGGAACTCGACGAGCTCGTCCCGGTTCACGCGCACGGTCCAGGAGGAGTTGATCTCGGCGATCACGCCGCCCTCGATCTCGAAGATGCCGTAGGCCGCGTCCTCGGCCGTCGCCGTGTAGTGCTCGCCGTGCTCGTCCCAGCGGTCGGCGATGTGCACGGCCGCCTGCGCGTAGACGCTCTTGACCTCGCCGAAGAGATTCTCCAGCACGTAGTTCCAGTGCGGGAACATGTCGGTGATGATGCCGCCACCGTCTTCCGTGCGGTAGTTCCAGCTCGGGCGCTGCGCGGGCTGCCAGTCGCCCTCGAAGACCCAGTACCCGAACTCGCCGCGCACCGAGAGGATGCGACCGAAGAAGCCCGAGTCGATCAGACGCTTGAGCTTCTGCAGGCCCGGCAGGTAGAGCTTGTCATGCACGACCCCGGTCTTCACGCCGGCCTCCTTCGCGAGGCGCGCGAGTTCGAGTGCTTCCTCGAGCGACTCGGCGGTGGGCTTCTCGGTGTAGATCGCCTTGCCTGCGGCGATGGCCTTGCGGATCGCGGAGGCGCGCGCCTTGGTCACGAGGAAGTCCGCGTAGATCTCCCACCGGGGGTCAGCGAGCGCGGCGTCGAGGTCGGTCGTCCAGTCCTCGATGCCGTGCTTCGCGGCGAGCTCGGCGAGCTTGGACTCGTTGCGGCCGACGAGGATCGGCTTCACGGTGATGCGGGAGCCGTCGGACAACTCGATACCGCCCTGATCGCGGATCGCGAGGATCGAGCGCACGAGGTGCTGCCGATAGCCCATGCGCCCCGAGACGCCGTTCATGATGATCCCGATCTCGCGGGTGTTCGCCTGTGCCATGGTGTTCCGTTTCTGTCTCGGGAGGCTGGTCGTAGTTCCGATCCACAGGACCGGAAAGCGCTTTCCGAGATCATGTCATGAGCTTCCGCCCGAGTGCAACCACGCAATCCGACCCGGCGGCCCCGCGCCCCGCTCCGGTTCGGCAGCCCCGCGCCTCGATCCGGTCCGGGAGTCCGGCGCCTCGATCCGGTCCGGGAGTCCGGCGCCTCGATCCGGTCCGGGAGTCCGGCGCCCCGATCCGGTCCGGGGCCCCGGTCCGGTCCGATCCGGTCCGGACTCCCGGCCCTGCCTCACCACTTCCGTCGACGCCCCCCGTGCGCGCCGAGACCCCCTCGCGCGCACGACGTCAGGAGGGGGCGTCGACGACAGGAGGGGGTCTCGACACAGGAGGAGGTGTCGGGAGGAGCGGAAGGGGCGTCGGGAGGCGGGGGTGGGAGGAAGGAGCAGGGACGCGTCAGCGCGAGGATGTGCTGGCGCGCTCGACGAGCTCCGTCGGGACGACGACCGACACCGCATCTCCCGCAGCACCCTCGATCGCCGCGACGAGCGACGACACGGCCCGGTGTGCGAGAGCCGCGAAGTCCTGGCGGATCGTGGTCAGCGGAGGACGGTAGTTCGCCGCCTCCGGCACATCGTCGAACCCGATGACCCCGACGTCGTCCGGCACGCGTCGCCCCGCTTCGGCGAGCGCGCGCAACAGACCGAGCGCCATCTGATCGTTGGCACAGAAGACGGCGGACGCCGCCCGCAACTCCCCGCCCGCTGCATACCCCGAGTCCGCACTCCAGTCGCCGCGAACCACCGGGGGCGGGCGGACTCCGGCGGTCACGAGGGTCTCGCGCCATCCGCGCTCACGCTCGATTGCGGCGAAGGAGTCGGCTGGTCCCGCGAGGTGGTGCACCGTGTCGTGGCCGAGAGCGAGGAGTCGGGCCGTGGCAGCGGAGGCACCACCGGCATGATCGCTGTGCACCGACGCGAACCCGGCTTCGGTCGGGGCGTCCACCACGACCAGGCGCAGTCCGGCGGGCGGCTGTGCACCGGGGACGAGCGCCGAGGCCTCGTTCAGCACGATCGCACCGTCGACCTCCTGCTCGGCGAGTCGATCGAAGGCCTCGGCGACATCGGCGGCAGCGGTCACGAGCGTGAGGGCGTACCCGCGTTCGGCCGCGGCCTCGGCGGTGGCCTGCAGCATCCGTGAGTTGCCGACCGTGGCGAGGGTGGTGACGACGAGTCCGATGGTCTGCGAACGGCCGGTGCGCAACGCCCGAGCGGCGCGGTGGGGTCGATAGCCGAGTTCCGCCATCGCACGCTCGACCCGAGCTCGGGTGTCGGGGTCGACCCGCGGGCTGCCGTTGACGACGCGCGAGACGGTCTGTCCCGAGACCCCGGCGCGGACGGCGACCATGGCCATCGACACGCGCCCCGTGGAGGAGCGTCGCCGATCGACCCTGAGGCCCTCGACTTCGCTGCGCTCGCTCACCCTGTCTCTCCGTCCACCGGTTCACAACTCCGTCATGTTGACGTTATCACGGCCCTGTGCGTACCATGTTTACGTGAACACGCACGATCTTCCTGAGTTGCGCACCGAGGCCCTCGGCGCCGGCGTCGTCAAACGCACCACCACCCTCGCCGACGGCCGCGACCTCTTCTACTACGACGAACCCGGCACGACTCTGGGCGCCGAGCGGGCGGTCGACGCCCGCGTGCTCGACCCACGGCCCGACACCGCAACCATGCGCCTCGACGTGCTCACCGGCGACTGGATCACGGTGGCCGCGAATCGGCAGAACCGCGTGATGATGCCCGGCGCCGACGCCGACCCCCTGGCACCGCAAACGCCCGGCAACCCGTCCGAGGTCCCTTCGCGATACGACGTCGCGGTGTTCGAGAACCGCTCCCCCGCGTTCGGCCCCGCGCTCAGCGAAGCCGTGGGCGGTGCCCCCCAGGCGCCCAATGCACCACGCGGACGGGACGACCTCTCCGCGCTGGGCCTCGGCCGCACCCGTGCCGCCGTCGGACGCTGCGAGGTCGTGTGCTTCAGCCCCGAGCACTCCGGCTCTTTCGGCACGCAGTCCGAGACCCGCGCCCGCACCGTGATCGAGGCCTGGGCGGACCGCACCGCTGCCCTGTCGACACTGCCCGGCATCGAGCAGATCTTCCCCTTCGAGAACCGCGGCGAGGCGATCGGCGTGACCCTGCCGCATCCGCACGGCCAGATCTACGCCTACCCGTACGTGACTCCCCGCACGACCCGCGTCCTGGAGTCGATCGACCGGACGGCCCCCGACCTGTTCCAGCACATCCTCGAATCCGAGCAGGCGTCGGAGCGCGTGGTCCTCCGCGGCGAGCACTGGACCGCCTTCGTGCCGTTCGCCGCCCGCTGGCCACTCGAGGTGCATCTGATGCCGCACCGCCACGTTCCCGACCTCGCCGAGACGACCGCGTCCGAGCGCGACGAGCTCGCTCCGCTCTACCTGCGCCTGCTGCGCGGCGTCGACGCCCTCTACGACTCCCCCACCCCGTACATCGCCGCCTGGCATCAGGCACCGGTGCACGTCGGACGCGACACCGTGCGCCTGCACCTGCAGCTCACGAGTCCGCGCCGCGCCGCCGACAAGCTGAAATTCCTGGCCGGCTCCGAGGCCGCGATGTGGGCCTGGGCCGCCGAAGTCCCGCCGGAAGCGGGGGCCGCTCGCCTGCGCGAGGCCATCGAGCGCGCGTCGCCGACCACCACCGGAGAAGGAGCATCCGCATGACCACGGCCCACGACGACGCGCGAGCGCTCTACACCGAGCTCACGGGACGGCGACCGGACGGCGTCTGGTCCGCACCCGGCCGCGTGAACCTCATCGGCGAGCACACCGACTACAACGACGGCTTCGTCCTGCCGTTCGCCATCCCCCAACGCACCTTCGCCGCGGTCGGCCGCCGCGACGACGACCGCGGCCGCGTGCGGGTCAGCTCCCGTTTCGCCTCCGATCCGGTCGAGGTCGGCCTCGACGAACTCGACCGGCTCTTCCCGACCGCACCGGGCACGTCTCCGGCCGTTCCCGAATGGGCGGCCTACCCGCTCGGCGTCGCGTGGGCGCTGCGCCAGGCCGCGACCGGCGACGGCCCGTTCCGTGGTGTCGACATCGCGATCGCCTCCGATGTGCCGGTGGGAGCCGGACTCTCCTCTTCCGCCGCGATCGAGGGAGCGACGGCCTCCGCGCTCGACGAGCTGTGGGGCACGGGCCTCGACGGCAGAGCCCTCGCCCGGATCGGACGACGGGCGGAGAACGAAGCCGTCGGCGCACCCACCGGGATCATGGACCAGATGGCGTCCATGCTGGGAGCGCCTGACACCGCTCTCTTCCTCGACTGCCGTTCACTCGAGACCGAACTCGTGCCGCTCGGCATCGCCGAGGCAGGCCTCGCCATCCTCGTGATCGACACCCGCGTGAAGCACGCCCACTCCACCGGTGGCTACCGCGATCGTCGCGCCTCCTGCGAGCGCGGAGCCGCAGCCCTCGGGGTGCCCGCACTGCGCGACGTGTCGATCGCCGACCTGCCCCGCGCCCGCGAACGGCTGGACGAGGAGACCTTCCGCCGAGTGCGGCACGTCGTGACGGAGAACCAGCGCGTGGTCGACACGGTGCACACGCTCCGCACGGACGGCGCGCGGGCCATCGGCGACCTGCTCATCGCCTCGCACGCGTCGATGCGTGACGACTTCGAGATCTCGACCCCCGAGCTCGACACCGCGGTCGACACCGCACTCTCGGCGGGGGCATTGGGGGCGCGGATGACCGGCGGCGGCTTCGGCGGCGCGGCGATCGCGTTGATCGAAAAGGATGCCGTCGAGACCGTATCCGCAGCGGTGAACGCGGCCTTCGTCGCAGCCCGGTTCGCGGCACCGCACCTGTTCACCGTCACCCCTTCTGCGGGACCTCACCGCGACGCCTGACAGAATGATCCATCGGGCCGCGAAGATTCCGCGGCAGGAGAGGAATGCAGTGTCCTGGATCGTCACCGGCGGTGCCGGCTACATCGGTGCCCACGTCGTCCGCGCCCTCGCGAGCGCGGGGATGACCCCCGTCGTCCTCGACGACCTGTCCAGCGGGGTCGCACCGTTCGTCCCCGAGGGCGTCCCGTTCGTGCGGGGCAGCATCCTCGACCGCGCACTCGTCGAGAAAGCGCTGCGCGACCACGACGCGGAAGGCGTGATCCACGTCGCCGGGTACAAGTACGCGGGCGTTTCGGTGCAGCGCCCCCTGCACACCTATGCCCAGAACGTCGAGGGCACCCGGATCATCCTCGAGGCCATGGAGGCCGCGGGCGTCTCGAACATCGTGTTCTCCTCCTCGGCCGCCGTGTTCGGCACTCCTGATGTCGCGCTGGTCGTCGAGGACACAGCGAAGAAGCCGGCCAGTCCGTACGGAGAGTCGAAGCTCATCGGGGAATGGCTGCTGCGCGACCAGGCGATCGCGACGGCCGACTCCGCACACCCGCTGCGCCACACCTCGCTGCGGTACTTCAACGTCGTGGGCTCGGCCGACCCCACGGTCTACGACGTGAGCCCGCACAACCTCTTCCCGATCGTGTTCGAAGCACTGCTCGAGGGCAGGACGCCGAAGATCTTCGGCGACGACTACGACACCGAGGACGGCACCAACGTGCGCGACTACGTGCACGTCGGCGACATCGCGGCAGCGCACGTCGCCGCCGCCCAGCGCCTCGCAGACGGACGACCGATCGAGACCGCATACAACCTCGGATCCGGCGAGGGACTCAGCGTCACGCAGATCATGGACGCCGTGGCCCGAGTCACCGGCATCGACTTCACCCCCGAGATCGGACCCCGCCGTCCTGGCGACCCCGACCGCATCGTGGCCACCGGGGAGCTCGCCGCGCGCGACCTCGACTGGACCATGCGATACACCGTCGACGAGATGGTGCGCACGGGATGGGAGGCGCGGAAGGCGGCGTCCCTCTAGGGCTCAGAGGTCGCGGGTGCGGATCGGATAGAGCCAGAAGCACAGCCACGCGAGGGCGGTGAACCCGAGCGGGATGACCGCGAGCATCAGACGGATACCCCCGTCGACGCTTTCGGGCTGGGCATCGCCGAGCGTGGCGTCGAACCCCGAAACCGTCAGCACCACCGCGGCCACGACCGCCTGCAGCACGACCGAACCGCGCACCACGAAACCGTTCACTCCGAAGTAGGCGCCCTCCCGTCGGTGCCCGGTGCGCACGGTGTCGTCATCGATGATCTGCGCGAGCATCACCTCGAGCAGCTGCAGCAGTCCGCCGACGCCGACCCCCACGGCGACTCCGACCAGCGACGCCCCGAGCACGGTCGACGGCGCGAGGTAGCCGAGCACGGCGACGCCGAACACCGCGACGCTCCACAGCACGGCGGTGCGCGGTGACGTGCGACGGACGACCGCGCTCCACAGCACGATCGAGGGGATCGCCGTGGCGAAGATCGCCCCGAGGAGCAGGCTCCCCTCCCCTTCCTCGGCGTGCAGCGAGTACCGCACGTAGAAGGGGACCGCGGCCAGGATGACCGCGATCGAGGTCTGGACGAACAGCGAGCCCAGCACGTAGGGGACGAACGCCCGGTTGCGAAAGGTGTAGGTCAGCTGATCCTTCCACCGCATGGCTTCCGACGCCGCCTCGGGCACCCGGCGCTCGATCATCCCGCCGAAGAACGACCACGCGAGCAGCACCAGGCAGACCGCGCCGAGCACGAGCGCCATACCCGGCCATCCGAGAGCGCCGTACAGGGCGGGGGCGCCGGCCGTGCCGAGGACCATGCCGAGGATCGCGAAGATCTGCCGGGGGACGTTGCCGCGGGCGCGCTCCTCCGTGGTGCGGAAGATCTCGGGGAACAGTGCCGAGATGTTCAGCACCACGACGACGAAGGCGATGTCGTACACGGCCACGACGACGAGGAACCAGACGATGAGACCGGCGACGGGAAGTTCGGGCGGCATCCACACCAGCGTGAACGCGACGACGAGCGGCACGACGCCCAGCCCGATCCACGGGATGCGACGGCCCCAGGGGGTGCGCAGCCGGTCGGAGATCGCCCCCACGACGGGGTTCAACACCGCGTTCAGGATGCCGTGGGCGATCATCGCCACGGCCACCCACCCTGCCGGCACCGCGAGGTGCGAGACGTAGAAGTAGACGACGAACGCGGAGAAGGTCTGCGCCATGAGCTGCGTCGGGAAGCCGGAGGCTCCGAACGCGATCGCCTGCCGTCGGGTCGGAGCCGCGTCGAGACGGCGGTCGCGCAGGCGCTCGCCCACCGAGGTCATCGGACACCTGCCCGCTGCACGTCACGCAGGGCACGCCAGCCGACGCGCACGAGCGCCTCATCCTCGATCGCCTGCAGCACCGCGGGGTCGCGGAGCAATCGCAACTCATAGCCGCGCTTCGTCGCACTGAAATCGACCGCTGACCGCAGCTCCTCGTCGTCGACCATCGGATGCAGATAGATCTCGGTCACGCCTGCGGGAACCGCGCGCAACAGGGCGATGAAGCCGTCACGCACCTGCTCGTAGGTCTCCTCCTCCGGCGTGCCCTCCCCGAGCAGCGGGAAGGGATGCGACCAGAGCCGGTCGATGATCACGACGCCGGACGCATCGGCGGCAGCAGCAGCGGCATCGAGGGTCGCCTGCAGGGCCGCGTCCTCGCCCACGCCGTCCATGCTGCGCGGCAGCCGGAACGGAAGGCCGTGACGCGCGGCGAGCTCGAACACCGGACGAAGGAAGTCGCGACCGGTCTCGAGCCCGTAGACGGAACCCATGTGGTTGTCGAGATGCGTCACGTCGACGCCGGCGTCGAGCGCGGCCTGGAGCTGGGCGGCGAGTTCGGCGGCCACATCCTCGTCCGATGCGGTCTGCTCGACGGACGCGACATCCACGGGGAAGAAGCCCGCCGCGTCGACGAGGCTCGTGGCCGTGCCGGTGAGCGGCCGCCACCGGTAGCGAGACCATTCGCTCGTGAGCACGAGATGCACACCGATGTCGAGGTCAGGGCGGGAGGCGGCGAAGGCGAGCGCCTCCGGGGACCACGAGCATGGCACCATCACGGTCGCCGAGTCGATCCGGCCGGCGTCCAGGAGGTCGACGATGGCGGTGTTCGCCGCATGGCACATGCCGAAGTCATCCGCGTTGAGGATGATCGCTCGTGCGCCGGGGGCGAGGCCGAGACGGTCGGCGAGGTCGGAGGGAAGGGTCATCGGTGATCCTGTCGGAAAGGGGCGGTGGGGGGCGGCGATCCTCAGCGTCCGGGCTTCGCGGCCGGCGTGAGGATGCGGGTGAACAGGGTGCCGCGGAGCGCGGACGCCGCCTCGCCGACGGCACCGACGAGCGGCGCCTCGGGTCCGAACGAGGAGACGAGGAACCGCAGCGGGAGCTGCGCTACGTATTCTTCGGCGATCCGCTCGATCGCCGCCACGAGCGCGGGGTGTGCTGCCCGGCCGCTCAGGATGAAGGCTTCGGGGTCGAGCACCAGACCCACGCTGCCGGCCACGAGCACGATGCGTCGTCCGATCTCCTCCACGACCCGGGCCGAGGCGGCGTCCCCGCGCGCAGCGGCCTCGAGGCGGTCCGCCAGGGAGGCGTCGGGGTCGCACCCCTCGTTGAGAGCGAGATCGCGGACGACGGCGTCGCTCAGGATGGGTGCACCGATCGGGAGCGGGGGCTGCGGCAGGTACATGACCTCGCCCGCCACACCGGAGAATCCGCGGTGCAACGCTCCGTCGACCACGATGCCCGCTCCCAGTCCGTCGTCGAGCAGGAGCAGCGCGAAGCTGGCGAGGTCCCCACCCGCGCCGGCGGTGAGCTCGGCGAGGGCTGCGAGGTTGACGTCGTTCTCGATCCGGACCGGGCAGTCGAGGGCCGTGGCGAGCGCGGTGCGGAAGGCGCCGCCGTCAGGGCCGAGGTCATCCCGGATGCCGCCATCCGGGGTGACGATGCCGGGGACGCCGACGACAGCGAGGTGGACGGCGTCCTTCGTCGCCTTGACCGCACGACGGCAGCGGTCGACGAGGTCGACGATGTGCGCGACGCGGTCTTCGGTGGACGTGAGCGCAGCGTGCTGCTCGGCGCGCACGGCCCCGCTCGCGTCGACCAGGACGACATGCGCTGCGTGGTGGTCGATGTGCACGGCGGCGGCGAAGCCGAGTCGCGGATGCAGGGCGACCCGTCCGGCTGCGGGTCCGCGGGTCTCTCGATCCACGCCGGCCGCGGCGACGGCTCCTGCCCCTTCGAGCATCCGCAGCACCTGGGTGACGGCGGTGCGGGAGAGACCGGTCGTCGACATCAGCTCCGCGCGGGTCTGCGGACCGCTGCGCGCCAGGGCCTCCAGGATCGCGCGGCCGTTGAGCGTGCGGAGCAGGCCCTGCGGTCCCGCGAGTGGTCTGGACATGCGTTCCGGCGTCTCCCTCGCTCGCGCGTCCTCGACGCGGTGTCCGCAAGCATGCCACATCGCGTCGCACTCGTCGACAGTTCGCCGCTCCTTTCCGCCCTCGATTTGACGCTCTCGGGGTTCGCCGCTTAGATTACAGATCGGTAACGGCGGCATCCGGGGGGATCGCCCGCCACGCACACCTCCCCTCCGGAAGGATCCCGTCACGAATTCCCTGCCGCCCGAGAGCGCTCACGACGCCTCGGAAGCCCCCACAGAAACCGCCGGTACGCCTCGACCGCTTCTGCGGCGCGACCTGCGCCGTTCCGCGAACGCCGAGCAGCAGCCCGCCCGCACCGCGAACACGCCGGACACGGACGCCCCTCGCCCGTCGTCGCCTCCGGCATCGCCGACCGAGTCCCGCCCGCGCGCCGCCCGCGAGCAGCCCCCGACGCCATCCCCGGAACCGACGCCATCCCCGGAACCGACGCAGCCCTCGACGCCATCCCCGGAACCGACTGAGCAGCCCCCGAGCGCGACGCGGACCCGTCGGCGGAAGGCCTCGACCCCGCGGATCCGTCCCCGCCGAGCGACGCGCCCGTGGGCGAAGGCCAAGGCGGTGGGAGCCACACTCGCGGTCGGCGCGATGATCACCGGGGCAGCACTGCCCGCGTTCAACCCGGAGATCACTTCGGTCGCCGCCGCCTCCGCCGAAGTCACGACCGCCGCGAGCGACTTCGCGCAGTCGTACACCTCGACGGACGAGATCCGCGCGGAGATCGCGCCTCGAGGGAACTTCGCCGCGACGACGCCGGAGGAGATCAAGGAAACGCGTTCGCGTGCCGTCGCCGCCGCGATCGCCGCCGGCATGCCTCTCGGAAGTGCCATGGAGATCCCCGTCGCCGATCGCGTCGTGATGCCGATGGCCGACGGCACCTACACGTTCACCGACGGCTTCGGCGCCTCCCGCCCCGGCCGGTCGCACCTCGGCCAGGACTTCGCCGCGGGGGTCGGCACGCCGATCAACGCCGCGATGACGGGCTGCGTCTCCCGCTCCACCGAGAGCTATCAGGGCTACGGAGTGACGATCCAGATCGAGAGCATCGTCGATGGCCAGGCCGTGAGCACCGTCTACTCGCACCTGAACTACGGCACCCGCGCGGTCGAGGTCGGCGACTGCGTCGACGCCGGGCAGTACATCGGCGACGTCGGATCGACCGGGTACGTGTTCGGCTCCTGCCTGCACTTCGAAGTCCACATCAACACGGTCGCGGTGGATCCCATGCCGTGGCTCGAGAAGAACGTGAGCTGAGGCGCACCCTGCCGCGGAGAGCCTCTCGCCCCTCCCCTAGGGTGGACGGATGAGTCCGCTGGTGGTCCGGGAAGCGGGCGTCGACGACGCCGACGAGGTGGCTCGCGTGCACGTACGGTCCTGGCAGGCTGCCTACCGCGGGCTCATCGACCAGTCCGTGCTCGACGGGCTCTCCATCGCCGAACGCGCGACGGGCTGGCGTCGCCTCATCACGGATCCGCTGCCCACGACTCTCGGGCTCCTGGTCGCCGAACGCGACGACCGCATCCTCGGGTGGACGTCGTTCGGCTCCGGCCGCGACCCCGACGGCTTGGCCTACGCCGAGGTGTACGGGATCTACGCGGATCCCGATGCCTGGTCGACGGGCGCGGGACACGCGCTTCTCGACGCCGCCGAACAGCGCATGGCCGACGCCGGACACGCGCGCGCCTACCTGTGGGTGCTCGACGGGAACGTGCGTGCCGACACGTTCTACGCGCGCCACGGCTGGATCGAAGACGGCGCCATCAAGATCGAGGAGCGCCCCGGGTTCACCCTCTGCGAGCACCGCCGCGTGAAGCTGCTGGCACCCTGATCGCAGGGCCTCCGGCGCGGGTGGGCGTCAGTCGAGGGCGCTCATCACGTGCTTGATGCGGGTGTAGTCGTCGAAGCCGTATTGGGAGAGGTCCTTGCCGTAGCCCGAGTGCTTGAACCCTCCGTGCGGCATGTCCGACACGAACGGGATGTGGGTGTTGATCCACACGCAGCCGAAGTCGAGGTCGCGCGAGAAGCGCATCGCGCGGGCGTGATCCGTCGTCCACACCGAGGACGCGAGCGCGTACGGCACATCGTTCGCCATCTCCAACGCCTCGCTCTCCTCCGAGAACGACTGCACCGTGAGGACCGGCCCGAAGACCTCCCCCTGGACCACCTCATCGTCCTGCCGCACGCCCGACACGATCGTGGCCTCCCAGAAGTAGCCCTGTTCGCCCTGACGGCGACCACCGGTCTCGATCTTCGCGTGCGCGGGGAGGCGGTCGATGAAGCCCTGCACCTGCGCGAGCTGTGCGGCGCTGCTCAACGGGCCGTAGAGGACGCCGTCCTCCCGCGGACCGCCCGTGCGCGCATGGCTGCGCGCCCGCGCGACGAGTGCCTCGACGAGCTCGTCATGCCGTGACTCATGCACCAGCACGCGGGTCGCGGCCGTGCAGTCCTGTCCGGCGTTGAAGAAGGCGCCCGTGATGATGCCCTCCACGGCCTTCTCGAGGGACGCATCCGCGAACACGATCGCGGGCGCCTTCCCGCCGAGTTCGAGGTGCACGCGCTTGACGTCGCTCGCCGCCGACCGCGCGACCGCCATCCCCGCACGCACCGAGCCGGTGATCGCGACCATCTGCGGGGTCGGGTGCTCCACCAGCGCGACACCCGTGTCGCGATCGCCCAGCACGACGTTCAACGTGCCGGCCGGCGTGTGCCGGGCGACGATCTCCGCCAGCAGCAACGTCGTCAGCGGAGTGGACTCAGCGGGCTTCAGCACGACGGTGTTGCCGGCGGCGAGCGCAGGGGCGATCTTCCACACGGCCATGTTCAGCGGGTAGTTCCAGGGCGTCACCTGCCCGATCACACCGACGGGCTCGCGGCGGACGAACGACGTGTGGCCGGCGAGGTACTCCGCTGCCGCTCGTCCTTCGAGACTCCGCGCGGCCCCGGCGAAGAAGCGCAGCTGATCGACCGACTGCATGATCTCGTCCGCCACGAGGCTCGCCCGCGGCTTGCCGGTGTCCTGCGATTCGAGGTCGGCGAACTCCTCCGCGCGGGCTTCCATCTCGTCGGCGATCCGGAACAGCGCGAGCTGTCGGTCGGCGGGCGTCGTGTCGCGCCAGAGCGGGAAGGCCGCGGACGCGGCGGCGTAGGCGGCGTCGACGTCGGCCGCGGCCGAGACGGGCGACTCCCCGTAGATCTCCTCGGTGGCAGGATCGATGAGCGGCATCCGCCCCGAGCCGTTCGCGGGCACGAAGTGTCCGCGGATGAAGTTCTGCAAGGGAGCGGAGGTCTTCAGAAGAGTGCTGGGCATGGCGTCATGCTAGCGCGTCGGGTGCGGAATCTGAAGATGTAGACCGATAATTCAACTGAATCAGTTGCAGATCAGCGTCATAGCTGACAATATCGACACATGAGCTCGAAGCCTGCCCAGCCCGCACTGGATGACATCTCCAAGCGCATCGTCGAACTGTTGCAGGAGGACGGCCGCCGTCCCTACGCGGAGATCGCACGCGAGGTCGGTCTGAGCGAGGCCGCCGCACGGCAGCGCGTGCAGCGGATGACCGAGGCGGGTGTCATCCAGATCGTCGCGGTCACCGATCCGATGCAGCTCGGCTTCCGGCGCATGTCGATGATCGGCATCCGCGTGTCGGGCGACCCCCGCACCATCGCCGAAGAACTCACGACCATCCCGGAATTGGCTTACGTCGTGGTCACGCTCGGGACGTTCGACATCCTCGTCGAAGCCGTGTGTGAGGACGACGAGCACCTGATCGACCTGATCGCGACCCGCATCCGGACCATCCCCGGCATCGCGCACACCGAGAGCCTGCTCTACGCGGGCCTCTACAAAGACCTCTACAACTGGGGAACGCGCTGACGCGCCCCCCTCACATCGGAGTGAACATGGGCACCACCGTCTTCGAACGCCGACGTCCGCCGCAGGGAATCGTCGACGACTCCCTGCGCGAGACGGCTCTCCGCGTGTTCTGGCTCGACGACGTCGATCGGCCGACGCATCCCTCCCTGAACGGGACGGTCCGCGCGGATCTCGCGATCGTCGGCGGTGGGTACGCCGGCCTGTGGACCGCCGTGCGCGCCAAGGAACGCGACCCCGGACGACGCGTCGTCCTGCTGGAGGCGTCGCGGATCGCGTGGGCCGCGTCCGGCCGCAACGGGGGCTTCTGCGAGTCGAGCCTGACGCACGGCCACGAGAACGGTGTGAACCGCTGGCCGGAGGAGATCGACCGGCTCGAAGAGCTGGGGCACGCCAACCTCGACGGCATCGAGGAGACGATCGCGCGCTACGGCATGGACGCCGAGTTCGAGCGCACCGGACAGCTCGCCGTCGCCGTCGAACCGCACCAGGTCGACTGGTTCCGCGAGGAACCCGGATTCCTCGACCGCGAGGCGGTGCAGGCGGAGGTGCACTCGGAGACGTTCCTCGCCGGCGACTGGGACCGCGAAGGATGTGCGATGGTGCACCCCGCGAAGCTCGGCGTCGAGCTGGCACGTGTGGCTGCCGACCTCGGCGTCGAGATCTACGAGCACAGCCTGGTGCGTGCGATCGAGGGCGACGGGTCCGGCCCCATCGCCCTCGTCACCCCGAACGGCCGGGTGGTCGCCGATGCGGTCGCGCTCGGCACGAACGTCTTCCCTTCCCTCCTCAAGCGCAATCGCCTGATGACCGTGCCCGTGTACGACTACGTGCTGATGACCGAGCCGCTCTCCACGGAGCAGCTCGCCGCGATCGGCTGGTCGAACCGGCAGGGTCTCGCCGACAGCGCGAACCAGTTCCACTACTACCGCCTCACCGCCGACAACCGCATCCTGTTCGGCGGCTACGACGCGATCTACCACTTCGGCGGCAAGGTGCGCCCGGAGTACGAGGACCGCATCGAGAGCCACCGCCGGCTCGCCTCGCACTTCTTCACCACGTTCCCGCAGCTCGCGGGCCTGCGCTTCACGCACCGGTGGGCGGGTGCGATCGACTCGTCCAGTCGGTTCTGCGCTTTCTTCGGCACCGCGCGCAAGGGACGCGTGGCCTATGCGACCGGCTTCACCGGTCTCGGTGTGGGCGCGGCGCGCTTCGCCGCCGACGTGATGCTCGACAAGCTCGCGGGCGAGGAGACCGAGCGCACCGAGCTGCGGATGGTGCGGGAGAAGCCCATTCCGTTCCCGCCCGAGCCCGCCGCCTCGATCGGCGTCAACCTGGTGCGCGCGGCGATGGATCGAGCCGACCACAACGAGGGCAAGCGCAACCTCTTCCTCAAGACGCTCGACGCCCTCGGCATGGGCTTCGACTCATGAGCAGCCTCGCTGCGGGCGGCGGAGTGGATGCCATCGCCCTGGACCTCGCGCATGCTCCCCTACCCGCGGACGAGGTGATCGCCGGGGCTCCGACCACCGCCGTGCACGAGCTCGCGACCCTCGGCGGTGTCGAAGTGGGCATCTGGGAGATGACGCCGGGCACCGCCACGGACACCGAGACCAACGAGGTCTTCGTCGTGCTGTCGGGCCGTGCCACGATCGCGTTCGCCTCGTCCGGGCTGCCCGATCTCGAGGTCGGCCCCGGCTCGGTGGTGCGCCTCGCGGAAGGCATGCGCACCACCTGGACCGTCACCGAGACGCTGCGCAAGGTCTACGTCGCCTGACACCCCGGTGCGTCGGCCGATGTCAGCCGAGCAGCGGTCGCACGGAGGCATAGGCGTCAGCGACGTCGCGCGTGGGGACGTCGTAGACCCGTGCGATGCCCGCGGCCCCCTGATGGCGCGGCCAGCCCGGGTCGCCGGTGGTGACGAAGGCGACGGCGGCCCCGTGCACCTCTTCGGCCAGCTCCTGCGGAGGGTTCGGTCCGGCGAGCGGCTCCATGGCCGGACCGTCGAGGCAGTCGAAGAAGAACGGCACGTCGAGGCAGTGCTCGGCGAAGCCGAAGTGTCCGGACGGCCAGGAGAACCGGTACAGCCAGGTCGGCGCGTCACCGCGGTCGGCCACGACCTTGAGCAGCGCCGTGCGGAACATGCGGTCGGTCAGCAGCCGACCGCCCACGCGGGCATTGCCGAGTCCGGTGATGTCGGCGTTGGCGGCCAGGTACGCCCTCCGCGCGCTCTTCGGCAGCCCGAGCCGGTTCAACAGAAGCGACCGCGGCACCCAGCGCAGCTTCTTCTCGGCCCCCGCGAACACCATGGTGAACTCGTCATCGGTCGCGCCGAGCACGAGAGGTTTGTCCGCGCCGACCCCCGCGGCGATCGACTCCCGGGTAGGACGCACGAGCAGATCGCCGTCGACGGCAGGGCCGAGCGGGAGGCCGTCCTCCACCACGCTGCCGAGAGCATCGGGGCCGAGCTCGGTGGCCTTCTTCTGCAGTTCGAGGATGCGGTCTTCGGCGAGGGACGAGAACCCGGCCACGGTCGGCTCCACCCCGGCGGACGCGGCGAGCCCCCGACCGAACTCCTCCGCGCGCGCCGGAGCCACATCAGCGAGGGCTCCGGAGATCGCGTAGACGCCGTGGAACAGGTGCTGCGCCTTCTCCATGCCGAGCAGGGTCAGCACGGCCCCACCCCCGGCGGACTGCCCGGCGATCGTGACCCGCGACGGATCCCCGCCGAAGCGGGCGATGTTCTGCTGCACCCACTCCAGGGCGAGCAGCCAGTCGCGCACACCGCGGTTCGACGGCGCATCCTCGATCCACCCGAAGCCGTCGAATCCCAGACGGTACGAGAGCGACACGGTCACCACGCCGTCGCGGTTGAAGTTCCGACCGTCGTACCAGGGGCTCGCCGGGGAGCCCGCGAAGTAGCCGCCGCCGTGGATCCAGACCAGCACCGGGAGACCGGCCCCCTGCTCGGTGGCCTCCGGGCTCGGGGTGAAGACGTTCACGTTGAGCGTGGAGTCGCCCTCGATGCTCGGCTCGGGGATGAGCGTCACCCCCGGGTCGCCGCGCTGTGCGGTGGCGGCGAACTCGAGCGCGTCCCGCACGCCGTCCCACGGCGCCTTGGGCACCGGAGCCTGGAAGCGCAACGGGCCGGTCGGTGCCTCTGCGAAGGGGATGCCGAGGAAGGCCGCCGTCCGCGGGTTGCCCCGCCCTCCCGTGGTCGGGCGCCAGCGACCACGCACCCGTCCTGCCGTGGTGTCCACCTCGACGAAATCGGCGGCCGTGTCGAACTCGGTATCGGTCATCACAGCATTCTCCCGGTCATTCCTGGTCATCAGCGCACTCCCTTGATCGGTGCGGTCGCGACGGCGGCGAGGATCACGAACACGATCGCGAAGATGAAGAGCATCGCATAGCCCCCGAGGGACGTGATGATGACTCCGCCGATCGCCGGGCTCAGCGCCTGCGGCACGTTGGTCGCGACGTTGAGGATGCCGAGGTCCTTGCCCGCCGACACCCCCTCGTTCGGCAGCACTTCGGTCATCAGCGCGGCATCCACCGACATGTACAGACCGAACCCGATGCCGTTGATGATGCTCATCAGGATCATCCCCGTCATGTTCGGCTGCAGCACGGGCATCGCCAGGCCCACCACCATCACCGCGGAGGCGACGTAGATGAACACCTTGCGACGACCGACCTTGTCGCTCCACCATCCGGACAGGCCGATCGCGATCAGCGTCGGGACGAAGGCCACGAGGGTCAGGGTGACGACGGCGCCCTGCGCATCCGCGAGCGGCAGCCCGATGTAGTCGGTGAGCATGTAGAGCTGATAGGCGCTGACGACGAAGTAGCCGAGGATCAGCAGGAACCGAGCCGTGAACGCCCACGCGAAGTCCGGGTGACGGCGTGGATCGATCCAGAAGCCCCTGAAGAACGCACTCCAGCGGAACGGATCGACCGAAGCGTGCTGCGAGGACCAGTCCCGGTTCACGAACGCGAACAGCAGCGCCACCACGATCACGGCTCCACCGAACACCGCGTAGCCGACGCCGATCTGCGCGGCGAAGGCACCGGCGAGCATGACGCCGACCGTCATGCCGACCTGCGTGCCGAGTCCGATCATCGCGCTCGCTCCGCCGCGCTTCGAGCGCGGGAAGCGATCGGCGGTGATCGCGGTGAGGGGCGCCTGGAAGAAGTTCAGCGCCACCTGGATGATCACCCAGAACACCGTGATCCAGAGGATGTCCGTCAGGGACCCCATGCCGAACAGGAAGACACCGCCGACGATCGCACCGAGCACCATCCACGGCACGCGGCGCCCGAAGCGCGAGCGCGTGCGGTCGCTCAAGGCGCCGACGATCGGCTGCGCGAACAGCGTGAACACGAAGGAGATCGTGGTGACGACGGCGAGGTTGCCGACCTTGTTCGCCTCGTCGATCATCAGCACCTGGCTGGGCAGGAGGATCGCGATGAGACCGCCGTAGGTGGCGAACAGGGTGAGCGAGGCGATCAGCAGGCTGGGCAGCAGTCGCCGGTTCGCGGGCGGGCTCGCCGCCGGTTCTCCGGCTGCGGGCGGGGCTGAGCGGATCGCGCCGGTCGGGGCGAGTTCGGCGGCCGGGTCGAGAGGGGGAAGGGACATGTCGGCTCCTCGTTGAGCGGTTGTGTATGAATACCAAACGATGTTCGGTATTCATCGGACATGCTGGCAGATCGGTCACCCCTGCCGCAAGACATTCACGAACGATGTTTGGTTTTCGTGATCCGGACACGACGGATACCCTGGGGCCATGTCGACACGAGGGGCCTACGCCAAGGGCGTGGCGAAGCGCGAGGAGATCCTCGACGCGGCGCTCGCCGTCGTCGCCGAACACGGATACCGGAAGGCTTCCGTCCGCGAGATCGCGGATGCAGCGGGACTCAGCCCCGCCGGACTCCTGCACTACTTCGGCTCCAAGGAAGAGCTGTTCGTCGCGATCCTGCGCGCCCGCGACGACCGGGACCAGCAGCAGCACGCGGCCGAAGACGCCTCCGCAGCTTTCCTCGCGATCATGCGCCACAACGCGTCGGTGCCGGGCCTCGTCCAGCTGTATGCGCAGCTGGCCGCGGAGGCCGGAGACCCCGCGCACCCCGCGCATGCCTACTTCCGTGAGCGCACCGACCGCATCGAAGCCTTCACGCGCGCGCAGGTCGCCGCCGACCAGGAAGCCGGCCTCCTCCGAGCCGACCTCGATCCGGCCTGGGTCGTCCGCTCGCTGCATGCCCTGGCCGACGGGCTCCAGACCGCGTGGATGCTCGACCCCTCCCTCGACATGGCCGCCGAGATCGAGCAGTTCCTCGTGCTGCTACGCCCGGTGTGACCCCGCGTCAAGGGGCGTCACCTCGGCGTGCGGCATCCGCGCCCTCATGATCCCGATCGCCTCGGGGTTGTCATCGACGAGCACGGCATCGCGACCGAGCGCCGATGCCACCGCGCCGGTCGTCCCGCTGCCCGCGAACAGATCGAGCACCCGATCGCCCGGGCGGCTCGAGGCGGTCACGATCCGCCGGAGGATCCCTTCGGGCTTCTGCGTCGGATAGCCGGTCTTCTCGCGCCCGGTCGTCGGCACGATCGTGTGCCACCACACGTCGGTGGGGAGCTTGCCGCGAGCCGCCTTCTCGGGAGTCACGAGCCCGGGGGCCATGTACGGCTCGCGGTCGACCTCGTCCGAGTTGAAGACGTACGCCCGAGGGTTCTTGACGTAGACCAGGATCGTGTCGTGCTTGGTCGGCCAACGGCTGCGCGACTTCGCGCCGTAGTCGTACGCCCAGATCAGCTCGTTCAGGAAGCAGTCGCGCCCGAACACCGCGTCGAGCATCACCTTCGCGTAGTGCGCCTCCCGGTAGTCGAGGTGCAGGTAGAGGGTGCCGTCGTCGGCGAGCAGTCGCCACGCCTCCTCGAGCCGCGGCATGAGGAAGGCACCGTAGTCGTCGAAGCGGTCGTCGTAGGCACGGAGGATTCCGCGCACCCGCTCGTAGGCATGGCCGTGGAATCCGTGGCGCACCTCGGTCTCGGGCACGGCGGGCCCCGGTTCAGAACTCCTCAGTTCTGCACTGCTCACACCCTCGGCACCCCCGGATTCCGGACCGGGCTCCGCGACCGCCGCGGATTCCTGCGGAGTTGTGAACGAGCGTCGCGCGGTCACAACCTGGCGCTCCTGCGTGCGACCGGTGTTGAACGGCGGATCGAGGTACACGAGCGTGAACGACGCCGACGGCAGAGTGGCCGCGACCACGAGGTTGTCGCCCTCGATGATCGTGACCGCACCGGTGATCGGGGTCGGGAGGTCAGGCTCCGGAGCCGTCACGGCACCCGATGCAGCCATGCCTCGGTGGCGAACTTCGAAGCGACGAGGGCCTCGGCATCGGCATACTCGTCCGCTGTCACCGATCCGGTCTCCGCGTCGGTCAGCGAGCGGAAGGTGTCCTTGAAGCGCTCGATGATCTCCGCACGCTCGAGCCCGGTCTGCGTGCGCAGCGGATCGACTCGCTTGGCCGCCGACATGGTGCCCTTGTCGCTGAGCTTCTCGCGCCCGATACGCAGGACCTCGGTCATCATCTGACCGTCGATGTCGTAGGAGAGGGTGGCGTGGTGCAGCACTCCCCCGTTCGCGAGTCGCTTCTGCGCGGCACCCCCGATCTTGCCGGTCGGGCTCGCGATGTCGTTGAGCGGCTGGTAGACCGCGTCGATGCCCAGCGACCGCAAGGCCTGCAGCACCCAGTCGTCGAGGAACGCATAGGAGTCGGCGAACGTCATGCCCGCGACGAGGGACGCCGGCACGTAGAGCGAGTAGGTGATGATCTGCCCGGCGGCCATGAGCATCGCCCCGCCGCCGGAGATGCGGCGGACGACGTCGAACCCGTGCTTCGCAGCCCCTTCCGGGTCGACCTCATTCCGGTAGGACTGGAACGACCCGATCACGACGGCCGATTCGTCCCATTCCCAGATGCGCAGAGTCGGACGACGTCGTCCCTCGCCGACGCGTGAGGTCAGAACCTCGTCGAGCGCCAGGTTCATCCGGGGCGACACGGCCGCGTCGTGCACGATCTCCCAGTCGAAGTCACGCCATCCCGGAGCGGTCACGAGCGCGCGGCGCACCGCGGTACCGACGGCCTCGGGGGTGAATCCGAGCAGTTGCGCACCGTCGGGCAGGGCTCCGCGGACGGCGGCGGCGATCGCCGAGGCATCCGACTCGGCGGGCATCCCGTTGACGGCGGCGTCGATGTCGTCCAGCGCCGAGTCCGGCTCGAGGAAGAAGTCGCCGGCGAGGCGGAAGCGAGCGATCCGGTCGTCCTCGATCTCGAGGTCGACGACGACGAGCTTTCCGCCTGGAACCTTGTATTCACCGTGCACGGTTCCAGCTTAAGGCGCGGAACTCCGCCCGCGGGGCCCGTGCGGGATGGATTTCGCGCCTCGCACCGGCCCCTCAGGCGCGTTTTCGATCCCGCACCGCCGGGGAAGAAGCCGTCAGCGCGCCGGGATGTGCTTGTCGAGCCAGGAGAGCACGTCGGCACGCACCTCGTCCTGCTGCAGTTCCGCGAAGATCTCGTGGCGCGCGTCCGGATAGACCAGCGTCGTGACGTCGGTGAGTCCGGACCGGTTGCGGTACTCGTCGGCGAGCTTGTGCACGCTGCGGGGACCGCCCACCGGGTCGTCGCGCCCGACCAGCAGCAGCATCGGGATGTCGTGGCCGAGGTCTTTCGCGGGCCGACCGTAGAGCTTCGCCGCCTCGATCGGACCGAAGAGCTTGAGGAGCGGGACGTCGGTGGTCAGCGGATCCTCGTCGAAAGCGGCCCACACGGCCGGGTCACGGCTGAGCCATTCGAGGCCGGTGGCCCCCTCGCCGGCCCACCGGGCGTTCAGGGGCGCCGCGTTGAGCGACCCCGGCATCCGCAGTGCGGACCCCGAGAGGATGACGGCGTCCCAGGCTTCGGGATGGTCGTTGACGAGCATCTGCGCCAGGAACGAGCCCCAGGAATGCCCGAGCAGCACGAGCGGCAGATCGGGGTTCTCCGCACGGATGATGCCCGTCAGCTGCCAGACGGCCTCCTCGGCCGCGCGCAACCCGCCCTTGCCCAGGCGTCCGAGCTTCTCGGGGCCGCCGTGCTGACGGATGCCGGTGCGGCCGTGGCCCCGGTGGTCATCGGCGTACACGTGGAAGCCGGCGGCGGTGAGAGCCCCGATCAGGGCGCCGTATCTCCCGGCGTGCTCCCCGACGCCGTGCAGAAGCTGCACGACTCCGCGGGGCGTCCCGTCCGCAGGATGGACGTCATAGACGATGTCGACGCCATAGGCATCGGTGAACTCGCGGGTATCCATCACGGTGCGAGCCTATCGAGAGCGCGGAGGAGCGGCTACCGCGCGAGCGCATCCCGGATCGCGAACGCGGTGTCGCGGTCGGTCACCTCGTAGCCGCCGACCCCATCGGAGGCCGATCCCATCCGCACGCCGCCGTCTTCGAGCACGGCCCGCTTGGCGGAGAAGTGGAGCGCGTCGACGCCGGCGGCCGCGAGCACGGGGGCGCTGTCGACGTCGACCCCGCTGCCTGCCATGACCTCGATCTCCCCCTCGGCTGCGGCGACGAGAGCACGCAGGGTGTCGATGCCGTCGATCGCGGCGGACGCGCCGCCCGAGGTGAGCACTCGGCGCAGACCGAGCTCGCGGGCGCTGCGCAGCGTCGCGACCGGGTCCGCGGTCATGTCGATGGCACGGTGCAGCGTGACGGGGGCTCCCCCGGCCGCGTCACGAAGCCGTGCCATGGCGAACAGGTCGAGGCGTCCCTCGGCGTCGAGCGCGCCGATGACCACCCCGCTCGCACCGGCACTGATCGCGTGGCGGACGTCGCGCTCGGAGACGGCGAGCTCATCCTCGGAGTAGTGGAAACCGCCGGCGCGTGGCCGGATCAGCACGTGCACCTCGGGGCCGGCCTGTCCGGCCGCCTCGACCGACAGCTCGACGGTCGCGGGCGACGGGGTCAGCCCACCGAGGGCGAGGGCCGTCGCGAGTTCGACGCGGTCGGCGCCGACTTCTGCGGCGATGCGCACTCCTGCGGGGTCCTGCACGGCGATTTCGAGAGCGATCGTTCGGGTCACCCCTCCATTGTGCCCGGCCTCGGCCGCACCCGAGAGCCAGAAAATTAGATAGGCTATCTAAGTAATGTCTGCGTCCGATGAATCCCTCCACCTCACCGCCACAGACCTGCGTATGGCCACCTTCCGCCTGGCTCGGCGCCTCCGGTGCGCACGGGCCGCGGACTCGATGAGCGACGCGCAGCTCGCGGTGCTCGCCGACCTGCGCATGAACGGTCGCCGCACGATCTCGACCCTCGCCGAGCGCGAGCGGGTGACGGCGCCCTCGATGACCAGCACGATCAACGGCCTCGAGGAACAGGGCTTCGTCGTGCGCACCCCCGACGAAGACGACCGTCGACGCGTGCAGGTCGACATCACCGACGCGGGCATCGAGATCGTCGCCGAGACCATCCGGCGGCGCGACGAGCTGCTGGCCGACATGCTGCGCGAGGTGGACTACACCGAGGACGAACTCACCACGCTGCGCGAAGCGAGCGCGTTGATGCGACGGGTGGTGGAGCGATGAGCGCGATGTTCCGTTCCTTCGCGAACATCAACTACCGGATCTGGTTCGCCGGAGCCCTGGTCTCCAACGTCGGCGGCTGGATGCAGGCGACAGCCCAGGACTGGGTCGTGCTGACCGAGCTGACCGACAACGACGCGACCGCGATGGGCGTCACGATGGCCCTGCAGTTCGGGCCGCCGCTCGTGCTGGTGAGCCTCACCGGCTGGGTGGCCGACCGGTTCGACCGACGACACATCCTGTTCGCCACGCAGTCGGCGCTGCTCGCCCTGGCCGTCGCGGTCGGCGTGCTGCTGCTGAACGGCCTGATGACGCTGCCGATGATGTTCGGCTTCGCCCTCGGATTCGGCATCGTGAACGCCTTCGACGCTCCCGCTCGACAGGCCTTCGTCTCCGACATGGTCTCGACCGGCGACACCTCCAACGCGGTCGCCCTGAACTCGGCGTCGTTCAACCTGGCGCGGATGATCGGCCCGGCGGTCGGCGGTCTGCTGATCGTCGCGATCGGTTCCGGCTGGGTCTTCATCGTGAACGCCGCGACCTTCCTCGCGATGATCCTCGCCCTGTCGATGCTGCGCACGGGCCTCCTCGCACCCCGCCTCAAGAGCCGCAGTCGCGGCGGCCTCGCCGACGGCTTCCGATACGTATGGGGCCGCAGCGATCTGCGCGTGGTGTTCGTCACGGTGTTCCTGATCGGCGCGTTCGGCATGAACTTCCCGATCTTCGCCTCGACCATGGCGCTCGAGTTCGGTGCCGGGGCCGACGGCTACGGCGTCCTCAGTTCCGTTCTCGCGATCGGCTCCCTCATCGGCGCGCTGCTGGCGGCGCGCCGCGACAGGGCCAGGGTGCGGGTCGTCATCCTCGCGGCCGGAGGGTTCGGCATCGCCGCGTTCGTCTCCTCCGCGATGCCGACCTACGCGTCCTATGCCGTCACCTTGACGTTCACCGGGTTCATGATCGTGACCCTGCTGACGACCGCCAACGGGTACGTGCAGATCACGACCGAACCGACCCTGCGCGGACGCGTGCTCGCCCTCTACATGGCCGTGATCATGGGATCGACCCCCGTGGGCGCGCCGATCGCCGGGTGGGTCGCCGACGTCTTCGGACCGCGCGCGGCCATCATGCTCGGTGGCACAGCCGGATTCGTCGCGTGCGCGATCGGCGTCATCTGGGTCGCGACCTCGGGGCGCCTGCGTCGCGCCGAGAACCGTCGATTCCTGCTCACCCTCGACGAGACCCGTCCGCTGCGGGTCGTCGAGGTGGACCCGATCGAGTTCAGCGACGAAGCCGCCGTGACCACGCCGATCCGCAGCCCGAAGAACCGCGACGACGATCGCTGACCCTCCGCGCCGGGTTTGTCAACGCCCTCCACGGCTGCCCCGGCCGTACGTATCGTCGTCGCATGGATGAGAACACGGAACGCACCCCCCACTCGACGGACCCGGCAGAGGGCGCACCGGAAACCGCCGTCCCGGACGAGGACTCGGGCCAGGGCGACGGCACCGGCGGAGCGATCCAGGGCGACAGCTCCCGGGGCGAGTCGACCGGTGGCGCCATCCAAGGCGACGCGGGTCAGGGCCATCGCTCGGCCCTCGGCGGTGACGAGAACACCGAGGAGCAGCTCGACGCGGACAACGAGGCCGAGGAGGACTCGCTGAAGACGCTCGACCCGGACTCCCCGCCCGCCTGAGCGCGGCAGCGGGTCAGGCCAGCACGAGCTTGAGCTGTTCCACCGCCCAGTCGAGCTCGGTCGCGCGGATCACGAGCGGCGGCGCGATGCGGATGGTCTGCCCGTGCGTGTCCTTGACGAGCACACCCCGCTCGAGCAGCCTCTCGGCGATCTCGCGGCCGGTACCCTTCGCCGGGTCGATGTCGACTCCTGCCCAGAGACCGGCGATGCGCACGGCCGTCACGCCGTGGCCGATCAGCGGCTGGAGGGCCTGGTCGAGGTGAGCGCCGAGTGCGCGCGCCCGCTCCTGGAACTCGCCGGTCTGCAGCATCTCGACCACGCGCAGACCCACGGCCGCGGCGAGCGGATTACCGCCGAAAGTCGAGCCGTGCTCGCCGGGACGGATCACGCCGAGCACGTCGGCGTCGCCGACCACGGCCGAGACCGGGAGGAGGCCGCCGCCGAGGGCCTTGCCGAGCAGGTACAGGTCGGGGACGACGCCTTCCCGGTCGCACGCGAAGGTCTCCCCCACCCGTCCCAGGCCCGCCTGGATCTCGTCGGCGATGAACAGCACGTTCTTCTCGTCGCAGATCTCACGGATGCGGCGCAGGTAGCCCTCCGGCGGGATCACGACACCCGCCTCGCCCTGGATCGGCTCCACGAGCACGGCCGCCGTCTCGTCGGTGATGGCCGCGGCGATCGCGTCCGCGTCCCCGTAGGGCACGACGTCGAAACCGGGCGTGTACGGACCGAAGTCGTCGCGAGCCGTCTCGTCGTCGCTGAAGCTGACGATGGTGGTCGTGCGACCGTGGAAGTTCCCTGCCGCGACGATGATGCGCGCCTTGCCCTCGGCGATGCCCTTGACGCGGTATCCCCAGGCCCGGGCGACCTTGATGCCGGTCTCCACGGCCTCGGCCCCGGTGTTCATCGGCAGCACGAGGTCTTTGCCCGCGAGTTCGGCGAGTGCCGCGGCGAACGGTTCGAGCCGGTCGCTCTGGAACGCGCGGCTGACGAGCGTGACGCGTCCGAGCTGTTCGGTGAGCGCCGCGACGAGGGCCGGATGCCGGTGGCCGAAGTTCACGGCGGAGTACGCAGCGAGCAGGTCGAGGTAGCGCTTGCCCTCCACATCCGTCACCCAGGCACCCTCGGCGCGGGCGATGTTCACCGGCAGCGGGTGATAGTTGTGCGCGACGTGCGGCTCGGTGCCCGCGGTGGTGGTCTCGTCGAGGGCGGTCACTTCGCACCCCGCAGTTCGAGCGTGCAGCACTTGATCCCGCCACCGCCGAGGAGAAGCTCGGAGAGGTCGATCAGGATCGGGTTGTATCCGCGCTCACGCAGCTGCTTCTCGAAGCCCTTCGCACGCGGCGAGATGACCACGTTGTAGCCGTCGCTCGCCGAGTTGAGGCCGAACACCGAACCGTCCTCATCCGAGACGAGGATCGCGTCGGGGAATCGCTCTTCGAGGATCGCGCGGCTGGCGTCGTCGAAGGCACCGGGGAGGTACGCGATGTTCGCGCGCTCGGGGCCGCCGTTCTCCGTGCCCTGCACCGGATCGAGCACGGCGATGGCGGTGTCGAGGTGGTAGAAGCGCGGGTCGACCAGGGTGAGCGAGACGACCTCGCGGCCGAAGACCTCGCCGACCTCACGGTGGCTGTCTCCCGTCGACCGGAAGCCGGTGCCGGCCAGGATCACGTCGCCGACGAGGAGGAAGTCACCCTCACCCTCGTTGACCTCCTTCGGCATCACGGTGTCGAAGCCCGCGGCACGGAACCAGTCGGCGAAGGCCGGGGACTCGCCCTGACGCTCGACGAAGCGGAACTCGGGCACGTAGGCGCGACCGTCGATGAGGAACCCGCCGTTGGCCGTGTAGACCATGTCGGGGTATCCGGGGAGCGGATCGATGAGCTCGACCTCGTGGCCCAGCTCGATGTACAGATCGTGGAGCTTCTGCCACTGCGCGACCGCGTTGGCGGTGTCGGTCGGCCTGGTCGGCTCCATCCACGGGTTGATCGAGTAGTTGACCGTGAAGTGCTCCGGCTTGCACATCAGGTAGCGGCGGTGGTGCGCGGTGCGGGCGGGGGCGGGGGAGACGGCGGCTTCAGGCGTCGACATGGGTGCTCTCCTCGGAGGACGGGCGCGGCGGACGCTGTCCAGGGGCCCGGCGGTCCTTCGACCCTTCGCTCGTTCAGAGCGGGCGTCGGGGAAGATGCGACTCGGGCACGCCGGGGTCCATTGTGTCACCCGCCGCCTGTATGCCGCCAGAGCACAGCGCCGAGCGTTCGTCCGGACTCATTGCAGCGGAATCCTGGCGCAGAGCATCGACACAGCGATACCGTGAGCTGCTTCTCTCTTCGTCGCGCTGAAAGGACCTCCCATGCGACTTCTCGAAACGATCACGCCGATCAGCTACGAATACCAGGGCTTCTGGGGTTCGTTCTGGGACATCATCTGGTGGTTCCTGGCGGTCTTCGTCTTCATCAGCTACCTGTTCGTACTCTTCGCGATCATCGGCGATCTCTTCCGCGACCACAAGCTCAACGGCTGGTGGAAGGCGGTGTGGATCATCTTCCTGCTGTTCTTCCCGATCATCACGGCACTGGTATACCTTATTGCCCGGGGCCGCGGCATGGGTGAGCGCAGCCAGGCGCAGGCAAAGCATCTGCAGGAGGCGCAGTCCGAGTACATCAAGTCGGTCGCGGGCGCCGGTGCGGCGGCGAGCCCCTCCGACGAGATCGCCAAGGCACGGGCGCTTCTCGACGCCGGCACGATCAATCAGGCCGAGTACGACGCGCTGAAGGCCAAGGCCCTGGGCTGACCCCCGAGCACACCGACGGGTCCGTCGCCCTGCGGGACGACGGACCCGTTCGCCGTCTCAGGCCGTGCCGCTGACGACCAGCTTGCCAACCGTATGTCCGGCCTCGATGCGGGACAGGGCGGCGGATGCCTCCGAGAAGGGGTACTCTCGCTCGACGACGGGCACCACACGACCGTCGGCCACGAGTTCGAGCAGCTTCGCGAGCACTTCGGGACGCGGTGCCGCGGCGAGGGGGCGGATGCTCCGCGAGCCGATCGACAGGAACACGGCGCGCAGCATCCGGGGGATCGGGCCGAGCACGTGTCCGCCGTCTCCCGTGACCAGCACCACGGTGCCGCCGGGAGCGACGAGGCGCTTCAGCTCCCGCAGCGGCATCCCCCCGGCGATGTCGACGATCGCGTCGAACCGTCCTGTGGGGAGGTCGGCCAGCGGAGACTCCCGGTGATCGAAGGTGCGGACGGCGCCCAGCCGCTCGACCAGCGGTGCGTTGCGGGCACGGCAGGTCGCCCAGACCTCGGCCCCACGGAGCGCCGCGAGCTGCACGGCGAAGGTACCGACACCACCCGAGGCGCCGATGATGAGGACGCGCGGCGTCCCGGCATGCGCGAGCCCCACCCCGGCGAGGTCGAGCGCCTGCCACGCAGTCCCCCCGGCCACCGGAAGGCACGCGGCGGACTCGGGCGCGATGTCGGGCGGGATCGGCACGAGCCGTGAGGCCGGGACGCTCACGTATTCGCCGAGGCCTCCGCCGCCGACGAGCTCTCCGACGACGTCCTCCCCCAGCTCCGCGCCCACGACGTCGGGCCCGAGTGCGACCACGGTGCCGGCGACCTCCATACCGCGCACCGGATGCTTCGGACGGGTCAGGCCGTACACCGGCCGGACGAGCAGCGGATCACCGAGGAGGAGACGCACATCGCCCGCGTTCAGGGCTGTGGCGCGCACCCGCAGCAGCACCTCCCCCCGACCGGGCGTCGGGACGGGGATGCTCTGCAGCGTCACGCCGTCGGCCGGCCCGTAGGTCTCCCGGGACCATGCCTGCATCGACCGGTTCATGCGGATGCTCCTGACGTGTCGGGATACTCGAAGATGTCGTCGAGGCCCACACCGAACGCGCGGGCGATCTGGAAGGCGAGCTCGAGCGTCGGCGAGTACTTCTGCTGCTCGATCGCGATGAGCGTCTGGCGCGTCACACCGACCGTGCGTGCGAGTTCGGCCTGGGTGAGTCCTGCCTGTTCGCGGTGCACACGGATGGTGTTCGAGACGCGGGTGGGCTTGACCATCAGACGAGTCCTCGCCGGTAGGCGATCACCCGCGCGATGCCGCCGACGAGCGCCGACACCGCGAAACCCGCGAACATGGTGTTCGCGATCCAGAAGACATCGGCTCCGACGGCGCACAGCGCGATGACTCCGAGTCCCGCGACCACGACGAAGGCCTGCTCGACCCGTCCGCCCATGCGGCTGATGTCGCGGTCGCGGATGTCCGAGCGACCCACCCCGTCCGGATCCGTCATCCCGGCGATGATCCCCCAGACGATGCTGAGGACGATGGTCGCGACGATGCCGCCACCGATCACCCACAGCATGAGCGGGAACCAGTCGACGTCGGTGAGCGGTCCTCCCCCGGCCTGCTGAAGCACCAGCACGACGTACACGACCATCACGATCGGGCTGACGATGAGCCCCGACCAGGCGTTGCGTTCTTCGTAGACCATGACGCCTCCGATGTAAAAGATTCTTGACACACTCAGCGTACGTCCGAGAGGCGTAGGAGTCAAGAATTCTTTACATTCGGAGCGTTCTCCCCCGTTCCGGTCGCGATATGGCGCCCTATTCGAGGGAATCTGGTGCCATATCGCGACGGGAGCGGAGGGACGCGACGGGAGCGGAGGGACGGACGGGAACACGCGTGAGAAGCGTCAGATCACGTCGCTGCTCCACGGGTCGAGGTTGCCGTAGCGGTGTGCGGTGATCGAGATCGACTGCTCGTGCACGAACGGCAGCAGCTCGATGCGGGCCGCGCCCGTCACCTCGCCGTCGTACACCGCGAGGTCGGGATCGCCGGCGGAGGCCGTGGCGAGCTTCGCGCGCAGCGCGGCCACCCCCTCACGACCGCCGACCAGCCGCACGCGGTCGGCCACCGGAAGCGCGAGGCCCTCGGGACCAGCGTCCTGCCGCTGCAGGCGCTGCAGCCACTCGTCGTCGCTCTCCAAGAACACGGGGGCGTCGAGATCGCCGAGCGCGCGACGCACATCGGCGGGCAGCCCGACCGGAGTCGAGAGGACGAACGCCGCTCCGGCGCGCACACCGGCGATGACGACGCGCAGCAGCTCCTGCAGTCCCGCATCCGCCGTCGCGCGGACCTCGACCGGCACCGGACGGTAGCGGAACAGGTTCCGCTCGACATCGAGGTGCGACACGTCGCGCACCTGCCCGAACTCGCGGTCCCAGGCCAGCGCATCGGACAGCGCCGATCGACGCAGCCACTCGAACGACTCGTAGGCGAGCGAGGACTGCGCCGACTCGATCAGAGCCGTGATGCGGGAGTCGAGTCCGCGCAGGTGCAGCGTGCTGGACGCCGGGCCGCCCGCCTGCGAGCGCCACGACCCCAGTCCGATCAGGTAGTTCGGCCCGCCCGCTTTCGCGCCGGGACCGACCGAAGACCGTTTCCACCCACCGAACGGCTGCCGTTGCACGATCGCGCCCGTGATGCCGCGGTTCACGTACAGGTTCCCGGCCTCGACCCGATCGAGCCACAGGGCGAGATCGTCCGGGTCCTGCGTGTACAGCCCCGCGGTGAGGCCGTAGGCGACGGCATTCTGCATCTCGATGGCCTTCGCGAGGGTGGGAGCATGCATGACCCCCAGCACCGGGCCGAAGAACTCCTCCGTATGGAAGCGGGACCCCGGCTGCACTCCGACGCGGATACCGGGTCGCCACAGTCGTCCGCTGCCATCGTCGCCCTCCGCGAGCGCAGGCTCGATCAGCCACTGCTCCTCCCCCTCGAGCTCGCTCAGCGCCCAGGCGAGCTTGCCGTGGGGTCGCTCGATCACCGGCCCGACCTCGGCCAGCGGATCGGTCGGCGGACCGATGTGCAGCGAGCGCACGGCATCCGCGAGCTGGCGCGCGAACCGCGGGGACCGGCCGACCGGGCCCACCAGGATCGCCAGCGAGGCGGCGGAGCACTTCTGACCGGCGTGGCCGAAGGCACTCTTGACGAGATCGGCGACCGCGAGATCGAGGTCGGCGGACGGGGTGATGATCATCGCGTTCTTGCCACTGGTCTCCGCGAGCAGCGGGAGGTCCGGACGCCAGGAGCGGAACAGCGCCGCCGTGTCCCACGCCCCCGTGAGGATCACGCGATCGACCGCCTCGTGCGTGATGAGGTCGCGACCGAGATCGCCCTCTTCGACGTCGACCAGCGCGAGCAGATCACGAGGGATGCCGGCCTGCCACAGCGTCTCCGCGATGACGGCGGCGCAACGACGTGCCTGCGGGGCGGGCTTGAAGACCACGCCGGAACCGGCGGCGAGCGCGGCGAGCACCCCGCCCGCCGGGATCGCGAGGGGGAAGTTCCACGGCGGGGTGACCACGGTCACGGATGACGGCACGAAGACGGCCCCGGCGATCGCATCGAGCTCGCGTGCCTTCGCGGCGTAGTAGCGGGCGAAGTCGACCGCCTCGCTCACCTCCACGTCGGCCTCCGCGAAGACCTTTCCGGTCTCCGAGGCAGCGACCTCGATGAGATCCGCCCGCCGCCCTTCGAGCGCCGCCGCCGCGCGGAGCAGCACCTCGGC
>NZ_JRKC01000100.1:0-49797 GCF_000800925.1 Microbacterium sp. ZOR0019
CGTGAGCGTGATGTTGCCGGTGTTCAGGACCACGAACGAATAATCGATCGTCTCGCCCTCATCTGCGAGGCCGTTGTCGTTGGTGTCGTTCAACGACGCGACCTTGTCGATCGCGAGGCCTCCCGCAACGGCCGGCGTAGGGGTGGTCTCCGTGTCGGTCGGCGGGGTGATCGGGCCCACATCCGGCGGAGTCGTCGCGTGACCGGTCGCCGTGTTCACCACACCACCATCGATGATGTCCTGCTCCGTGACCGTATACGGCGCATCAGCGGTACACGTCACCGACTCGGCCGGCGCAAGAGTCGTCGGATCACACGTGACGGCGCCAGCCTTCGGGTCATCGACGGACACATCCGTGAGCGTGACATTGCCGGTGTTCAGGACCACGAACGAGTAATCGATCGTCTCTCCCGCATCCGCGAGACCATTGTCATCGGTGTCATTCAACGACGCGACCTTGTCGATGCTCATCGCCGGCACCGGCGCCAGCAACGGAACGGTGACCTCGGAACTGTCGGTCAGCGGAGATGCCGTCGAGTCCAGCGCCGTGACGGTTGCGGTGTTCAGAAGGGTGTCGTTCTGTGCCTGCAGGCCGGTCACGACCAGCGATCCGGTGCAGACCATCGATGCGTCCGGCCCTCCGGCCGCGCCGAGAGTGGTCTCGGGACAGATGATGTCGGAGATGAGCGGGTCGGTGACCGCAACATCGGTGATCGCTTCGTCTCCGGTGTTCGTCACCACGAACTGGTAGGGGACGGTGTCACCGACGCCATAGGCAGCAGGCTGAGGGGTGGCGTTGTCCACCTGTTTGATGAGGGAGATCTCCCCCAACGAATCCACACTGTAGACAACCACGTTGCGAACCAAGTGCACGTCACGCAGCTGACCCGTCGAGCCGGAGAAGCCGAACTTGTAGGTGGCCGGCGCCTGGTCGGTCATCACATAGGACAACACCGTCTGATAGTTCGCCTTCGTACCCGTGAAGTCGATCTCGACGGTGACCAGCGGGAAATCGCCGGGGCTGATCGTGACACGGACGTTGCGGACCGCGTCATCGGGGGTCGCGGGCGATCCGACGCGCAACGAATCCGGAAGCGTCGAGGGACCGGTCGGCGCGGTGGCAGTCGTGGTCAAGAAGCAGTATCCCTGGTTGCCGTCGCCGGGGCCACGAAGAGTGACGGTGTTCGGCACACGCGAGGTGAAAGGCGAGGGCACGGCACATCCGTCACCGAGGCCGCCAAAGTCGCCGATGAAGTTGCCGAACGAGTCCAGACCGACCCCGATGTAGCCGCCGCTGACGCCTGGAATCGTTCCGCCCTCCCCTTGGCCATAGCCGAGCGATCCACCGACTGCGCCGGTCTGGGTGAGTTCGCGGGAGCCGTCGGTGAGAAAGAACCCGATGCCATCGGCGCTGGAGCCGCCGTACTGAGCCTGGTCGAACTCGACTTGCAGGCCCGCACTCGACGGCAGCGCGCGGTTGAAGACCATGCCACCGGTGCGGTTGAACGCCGAATCGGTCAGTTGCAGCCACCCGGGAACGACTCCGGGAGTGGGGGCGCCATCAGTGTGACCTTCGCAGTCGCTGAGGTTCGACGCTCCCGCGGGCGGTGTGGAACCGAGCGCCGCGCCCGTCAGACATGCATCGTTGAGTCCGATGGCACGCGAGTCGGACACCTCCGCACCCGTGAACGTCTCATCGAGCAGCAGAGTCCCATCTGCCGCGAAAGCAGCGGACGGGACCATCGCTGCGCTGAGTCCGAAGAATGTCAGCGAAGTGACGAGCAGGGCGGCGCCGAAGCGTCGCCTTTTCTGTTGGGAGATGTGCCTCGTCATCCGAGCGCCTTTCGAGAGATTGAGCTGGCTGGTGTCAGCTACAGCAGGGTCAACCGCGGCGTGAACAGAGACCCATCGGGAATAAGGGCTTCGACGAACTGGGCGCAGTTGGGTGAAAGCCTAGAGAGGGCGTCGGTATTCGGTGTCGTGACTATCCTCGCTTCGGTGCCCTCCTGTCAAGTGTTAAGTGATCACGGACTGATTCTGAGTAGCCGAGTCGTCTGCTACGTGTGTGCAGACGACTCGACTCGGGTGTTTCGATCTGTTCGAGAGACACCGTTATGAACGTGCCCCTCGCCCGTCCCTTCACTGAACGTCTCGTTGAGATTTCACGACTGAAGGAGCACTCCTGTGAACGCACCTCTCACTTCTCGCGTCACGCGCATCGGCCGCGGCACGAAGATCGCCGCCGCGGTCGCGGCGATCGTGGGTTTCGTGGTCACCGTGGGCAGCACGCCGGCTATCGGGGAATGGACGACGAACGCCACGGTGTCTTCGTCGGCGACGACCCCTGCTGTGTCGATCACCCACTCCGGCTTCGACACGCTGGGGACGACCTTCCTCCACAGCACGCCCGATCAGCGTGGTGGGTTCACCATCACGAACACCGGCAATACGGCCGGAAGACCGACCCTTCACGTCACCGCCACAGGAACCCTGGCGGACGACACGCATACTTTCGTCTGGCAGACGACCTCCGTCGCGTCGTGTCAGGACCCGATGCCCCCGACCGTGGCTCAGGGAACATGGGCGGCGTTTCCCTCCCTCGACCTGGGGACACTGGCCGAGGGAGCCTCCACCGCGGTCTGCGTGCGCTCCTGGGCGGCCGACCCCGATCTCCTCTCGGAGCCCTCCGGGACCCGGATGCTCACAGCGGACGCCTCCGCCACCTTGATCGTCGGAGGATGGGAGGCTCCCTCCTCTCCTGCGACCGCAACGCTGAAGACCCAGTTCATCTACCCGCTCGCCACCGGCTATGCAACGAGCGGCATCAACAATTGGTACGTCATCAAGCCGGTGTCCGATCCCACGCAGTGCCTCGACAGCTTCAACCGAGGCACGAACGTCGGCAACACCATCGGGGTCTGGGCCTGCGGAGGCGCGTCCAACCAGCGTTTCGAGATACTCCCGACGCAGAACGGCAAGTCCGCCTTGCGCCCGAAGACCGCCGCGGAGCAGTACGTCGGCCAGAGCAACGGGGTCACGGTCCAGGCGACGACCGGCACATCGGCGACCGACTGGCGAGTCGAGAGGATCACGGCGGCCACCTATCAAATCGTCCACAGCGATAGCGGGCTCTGCCTCCAGGCCGGCACGAACGCGCAGAATCAACTGCGCGCGTGCAATGGGGCGACGTCTCAGCAGTTCACGCTCAGCCGCGAGCCGTTGGGCTGCTCCGTCAGCGGTACCGAGATGACACTCGACTACAAGGCGCCCTCGACCAACCGCTACTACACGACCGAGTACAAGCTCGGCGAAGGGGACTGGAGCGATGCGTACCGGGAACAGTCCTGGGGCGTCAACAGCTCCACGTTCCCCGTCTCGGTCTTCGAAACACAGGGGACCCTGGATGTCCGCATCATCGACTCGGCCGGAAACGTGCTCTACGGGGGGATGACGATCGTCGTCTCACCCGGCGGAACGACGTGCGGGACGGGCTTCGTATGAGGGAGAGCATGACACGGGCGGGGAACCGTCAGGAATGGCCGCGGAAGACCGCCCGTGCCACATCACCTCGGCGAGCGCCGTGGCGATCCAACCGTGTTGGGCATCTACAACGTACGCGCAGACCGCACCTCTGCCGGGCCTCACAGCAGGAGTGCCGTAGCCGCGCGCACAGGTTGCGTACACCGCGGCGAGGAGACCGTAGTTCTCCCGAAGGCAGCTCGCGGACGCGCCTTTCCGCGTCGTCGGGATCGGGGTACCGAGTACGCACGAAAAGCGCACGTAACCCGTCGACCGGATACGCAAAACCCGGTCCTTGAACGCGCACGGTCGGGGTACGCACACCGACCCGTCCCGCGCGTGCTGAAGTGTGTCCGTGGGCCAGCTCCCCCCGTGCGTGATCGCTCGATGACGATCGCCACTCGCATGGAAACAGAAATCGACTCGGTAGCGCCGCTGTCATCTCATCCTGATCCGCGCGTCAGTGACGCCCGCGCGGCGGAACACGGCGTGAAAACCCGCACTTCCGCTGCGCGGAGATCAGGTCTAGTTTTCGGTTAGGAGTATCCGCGTGAGGAAGCGGGGTCGCATGGTCATCGGTCGGGAGCAGAGCCTCGCCGCTGCGGTGGATCTGGTGCATGCAGGCGTCAGCGTCGACGTGGTCGGGGGACGCGGTAGTGGTCGCAGCGCATTCCTCAAAGCGCTTCGTTCCCGCCTGGAGGAGGGAGAATGGACCGTCATCCAGGTGCGAGGCGTGGCTTCGCTCCGCCAGCACCCGCTCGCCGCACTGCACCTCGCCGGCATCCCCGCGAACGGCTCGCAGCGCTCGACCAGCGGACTCCACGAGACAGCGGAGGGCCTTCGACACGCGCTGCGCCTGCCTCGTTCCGTGCTGTTCCTGGACGACTGGGACGATCTGGATGAATCCTCCTGGGGGGTTGCGGAGGCCGTGCGCCGCACGAACGGGATCCCCATCGTCCTCTCCCGACTGCAAGGGCTCCGCGCGCGGCACACCCCGACGGGGCTCGCCGCATCGACTCTTGAGCCCTCGTACGTGATCGACATGTCTCCTCTGCGCTTCGAGGAGATGGAGAAGGCGCTGGAACACTACCTGAAGGGTTCCATCGAGGCGACGACCATGAGTCGCATATTCGCGAAGTCCGGCGGGAACATCGGACTCGCCTTGAGCCTCGTCGATGCCTGCATCCGTGAGCAGCGGATCGCCCTCCGCGACGGAACGGAGTGGGTCGCCACACGTGACCTCTGGAGCTCCGGCCTCCGCGCCGTTCTCGAAGCGCACCTGGAGAATCTGGATGACCCCGCTCGCGACGCGCTGGAGATCATCGCGATCGTCGGCGTCGCCGACATCGAGACCGTTCGAAAGCTGATCGACTGGGGCACGCTCGAGCTGCTTGAGGAGCGTCGCATGATCACGTTCATCTCCAGTGGCACCCGGCAACTGGTGACGGTCGTCCCGCCCCTGATCGTGGAATTCTTCCGCCACGAGCCGTTGACGGCCCGACGCACCCGGCTCACTGCTCTGATCGTCGAGCGCCTCGGCACGGCGGGGTCCGCGTCGGCGATCCTCGCCGAACGTGAGAACCGACCTTCGACCTACGGAGAGCAGGAGGCGCTCTTCGTCCGCCTGCTCCAGGAGCGCGCCAGGGCACGGCGGATCGTCACCGCCTCCGAATGGGAGGCGAACCCGTCGGCGAGTAGCGCCGTGCGCTACCTGCGCGCCTTGATGCACACGCACACCCCGACCGTCGCCGAGACGGTAAGGCACGTTCTCCACACCACGGATGCGAGCAACGGAGACCCTGCCAGTCGTGCCGACCTCGAGAGCCTGAGAGCGGAGTGGACCGCCTACGTCGAGCAGGATCTGGACGGCGCCCGCGAGGGACTGCAGCGGGCTGCCGCCTTGTTGGGCGCGCATGCGCGATCACTCGATGCCGTCGACGTTCGCCTCCAGGCCAACCTCACCTGCATCCCGGACGACTTCGGCGCACGGCTCGAGGTCACCGACGACCTCCCCGACGACGTGAAACTGCAGCTGTGGGAGACCCAGATGCTCGTGCTCGTCTCGACGGGACGGTTCAGCGATGCGCGTCGGGTGTTCGCCGCCACCGAGACGCTGGAGCGCCGTCGAGACGCGTACATGATCCGGGTCCTCAACGGTCTCGCCCTCTTGGGGATGGGTTCACACCAAGCGGCGCTCGAATCCCTCCAGCAGGGGTTCGACGAGGCCCACGGGTACCTCGACATCGATGCGCTCCGGGCGTTCGGAGCCGCGGTGATCCTCGCCCATCTCCTCGCCGGCGACTACGCCGCGGTGGATGAGGTCATGGAAACGGTCTTCGCGGCCGGTGAGCCGTCGCCTTTGCCTCCCGGCGTGCAGTTGTCCCTTCTCACGATCGCGTCCGTCGTCGCCATCCGGCGAGGGCAGCTGAGCCTGGGCGAGAAGATCGCCGCGGAGATCAACGGCTCCTCCATCCTCGACGGCCCCCTGCCCGGTCAGACCCGCGTTTGGCCGCGCGCCCAGCTGTTGGCCTTCGATGGAAAGGTACAGGCGGCCGCCGATGACATGTGGGCGTCGTCGCAGTCGCTATGGAGTCGTGGCGCACGGTTCGCCGCGGTACTGGGAATGCTGTCTTCGCTCGAGCTCGCCCCCGACCCGGATCGCCTCGAGGTCGCGCGTCGCGCGCTCGACGAACTCCCCGACGCCCGCCTGCTCCGGGCCCATGGCGACTACGTATCAGTGCTCTCGAAGGGCGATCCGGTCGCGATGCTCGCCTGTGTGGCCCCCCTGGAGCAGACGGGACTCATCGGTCTCGCCCTCTCGGCCTGTCAGATCGCGCGCACGACCGCGCTCGAGCGCGGTGACGACGCTACGCGCCGGGCAGCGGACATCGCTGCGCAGACGATCCGCTCGGCACACGGAGATCGCGCCTTCGACACGGCCAGGTTCGGGGCCGCAGCCGTCACGCTTACGGAGCGCGAGCGTGAAGTCGGCCGCTTCGCCGCGATGGGTCTCTCGAATCAAGAGATCGCGACTCGCTTGGTGCTCAGCGTGCGTACGGTCGAGAGCCACATGCATCGCATCATGCGCAAGCTCGATGTCGCGAACCGGAAGGCGCTGGCGCAGCACATCGAGGTCCTGTCGTAGCTCTCAGTACGGCGGATGTTGCCACGGAGTCCCCCGCCCTGTCCACGGAGTCGGCTGCATCGCATCACTGAAGTACGGGCACGAGGACACGTGAGCAGTGCTGCGTCACAGCAACCGTCGCCCGTCTCACGGCGATACTGACCAGCTGCCCTTCTCTTCCGGAGCCACGACCATGCCGCATCGTCCCCCTCGCCCACTCACGCGACCCTCAAGGTCACGCCGAACGGTTCGCGCGCGCACCCTGCTCGCTGCGGCGATCACTGCCCTGGGCCTCGCGGTGCTCATAGCCACGATCTTCGCCCCCTCGGAAGTCGAGCGTGTCTATGGTGAGACGAAGATCGCGATCACCACGATTCAGACCCAGGCCAGCCGCACACTCCCTCACATCACGCTCGGGGTCTCGGGCGACGAGAAAGAGCTGGACCGGTGCGACGGAACTTTCACCGAGATGCTCCGATATCAAGGCGCGGGCGCCACGCCCACTTGGGCCGCCCACAACAACTGCGGCGGTGACGCGATCCTCCCCTGGGAGGTGGGTCAGCAGCTCTCCATCGACGGAACGACCTATGCCGTGGTGGACATTCGGATGCTGCCCAAGCGCGTCGCGACATCCGAGGACCTCCTCGGCATTCAGGGCGAACTCACTCTGCAGACCTGCCTCTACGGCCAGCAGATGATGAAGTTCGTCGGGGTGGAGAAGGTCGCAGCGGCCGCGAGTCGTTGATAGGGACAGGGGGAACGATCAGCCGGCGATCACTTTGATCCCGAGCGTGGCGGTCGGCACATCCTTGGTCTCACGAGCCGTGAGTGCCGCGAGCGTCACGATGAGGCACACCACTCCGGTGAAGATCGAGATGACGACCCATCCACCCTGCTGAACGCCTCCGAGTCCGGCGACGATGGAAGGAGCGAATCCGGCGAGCAGGAAACCGACCTGAGTGCCGATCGCCAGCCCGGAGAACCGGACACGGGCTGAGAACATCTCACCGTAGAACGAGGGCCACACCGCGTTCGCAGCCGCGTAGCCGCAAGAGAACGTGAGCACGGCCAGAGCGAAGGTGACGACCATGTTGTCCCCACTCATCGACAGCATGTAGAACGGCATGAAGACGGCGGAAGATATCGCCCCGTAGATGAAGACCGGCTTTCGCCCGATCCGATCGGCGAGTGTGGCGAACAGGGGTTGCGTTCCGAGAGCGAAGACGTTCGCCACCACGACGAGCCACAGGGTGAGGCTCTCAGCGAGCCCGACCTCCTTGCCATAGGCGAGCGCCAAGTTTCCGAACACCGTGGAGACCGCGGCGATGAACGCGCACAGGATCACTCGCAACACGTCCCGCCAGTGATATCGCATGAGGTCGAACAGCGGGACCTTCGCGATGTCCCCGTGGGCCTTCGCTTGTTCGAATGCCGGCGGCTCCTGCAGGGTGCGGCGAATGTAGAACGTGACGACGACGACGACCGCGCTCAGCCAGAACGGTATCCGCCATGCCCACTCGTATTTGAACGGATCTTCGTCGGGGATCAGCGTCACCGGGAGGAAGATGAGTGCTGCGAGGATCTGCCCGCCCTGTGTTCCCGACAGCGTCCAGGAGGTGAAGAACGAACGCCGATCGTCGGGCGCATGTTCCAGGGTCATCGACGACGCGCCCGCCTGCTCGCCTGCGGCGGAAAGCCCCTGCATCAGACGACAGAGAACGAGCAGGACCGGCGCGAGCCAACCGATCTGCGCGAACGTCGGGAGGCATCCGATGACGAAGGTCGAGATGCCCATCAGCACGAGCGTGAACATCAGGATCCGCTGGCGTCCCAGCCTGTCCCCCAGGTGGCCGAGGATGACCGCGCCGATCGGACGTGCGATGTAGGCGAACCCGAACGTCGCGAGCGACATGACCAGAGCAGCATTGTCCCCGTCGGGAAAGAAGATGTGCGGGAAGATCAGCGCCGCGGCGGTGCCGAAGATGAAGAAATCGTAGTATTCGACGGCGCTGCCCATGAAGCTCGCAACAGCCGCCTTGACGGGGGTCTTGTGACCCGTTTCCGAGGCGACGGGCAGGTCGGGGGCATCAGAGGGCGCTGCGCTGGGTGGATGCGACACGTTGTTGACTCCTTTGTCATGGTGATGATCAATTACTGGTCGGCGATGAGTTCTTCGAAGTGCCGGCGCATGCGCGGAAGGTCCGGGGCTCGGCCGGTGACCAGGTGGAAGGTGTCGGCCGCCTGACCGACCGCCATGTGCCCGCCGTGCATCGTGCGACAGCCGGCAGCCGCGGCGGCGCGGAGGAGCTCCGTATGGAGCGGTCGATACACGATGTCGGCAACCCAGTGCCGCGCGTGAAGGAGGGTCAGGTCGAAGGGCGCTCCGGGATGATTGTGCATCCCGATCGGCGAGCAGTTCACGATGCCATCGGCTGTCGGAAGCAGATCGGCAAGCTGATCCGGGCTCGCCGGGATCGCCTCACGACCGTGCCTCTCGGTGACGGACTTCGCAAGGCTCCGGGCGCGATCCGAGTCCAGGTCCACGATGACCAGTTCCTCGGCGCCCAACCGCATCAGCGCGTCGGCTACGGCCGCCCCCGCGCCGCCGGCAGCGAGCTGAACGACTCGCCCTATCCGGACATCGTCCAGTTCCTCGCGAATGGCCCGCTCGAACCCGGTGGTGTCCGTGTTGAGGCCGACCCGTCCGTCCGCGGTGAACAGCACCGTGTTCACCGCGCCGACGGCAGCGGCAACGGGGTCCAGGCGATGAAGGAAGGGAATGACCGCCTGTTTGCAGGGATAGGTGATGTTCAGCGCGCTGAATCCCAGACGTTCGGCCCAGTCGAGCACATCGGGAAGCTTCTCAGCGCCGAACCCCGACATATCGAAGTCGATTGCTCGATCGACGAGATTCAGGCCCTGGGCTCTGCCCTCCTGCATCTGCAGCAGGGGCGTCAAGGAGGGGAGCACTCCCTCACCCACCAGCCCCATGAGGACCCCGGTCGATGCGTGGACCGGCTCGGTCGCGAGGCCGAGGGATCTGATCATGGAGCATCCGTTCATAATGGACTAACTGGTTAGTACACTTTGACGCCCGCTGGCCGGCATGTCAACCGTGTCTAATTAACCTTCTGGTACATTGAGCGCCATGCGCACTTCGATAGCGACCGTCTGCCTCTCCGGGGGCCTCGTCGACAAGCTCCACGCCTGCGCCGCCGCAGGCTTCGACGGCGTCGAGATCATGGATGCCGACCTGGTCGCGGCCGTGGAGTCGCCGGAGGAGATCCGCGCGCTATGTGCGCGTCTGGGGCTGACGATCGACCTGTTCCAGCCGTTGCGTGACTGTGAAGGCGTCGATGACGCGACGTTCGCGGACAACCTACGCCGTGCTCGCGCGAAGTTCGAGGTGATGCGCCGACTGGGGGCTTCGATGGTGCTCGTGTGCAGCAATGTCGGAACGGCCACGATCGCCGACCCCGAGGTAGCCGCGCGGCAGCTGGGGCACCTTGCGGACGCGGCGGCGGAGTACGGCATCTCGATCGCATACGAAGCGTTGGCGTGGGGGCGGTTCGTCGATGACTACCGGGATGCGTGGAACATCGTCGAGCGTGCCGACCGCGCGAACCTGGGCGTCTGTCTCGACAGCTTCCACGTTCTGTCGCGGGGCCACGACCCTGCCGGAATCGCGGACATCGATCCCGCGAAGTTGTTCTTCCTGCAGCTGGCCGATGCACCGTCACTCGACATGGACGTCTTGTCGTGGAGCCGCCACCACCGCCTCTTCCCCGGCGAGGGACAGTTCGATCTGACGACCTTCCTCTCGCACGTCCTGCGCGCCGGCTACACCGGTCCGCTGTCGCTCGAGGTGTTCAACGACACCTTCCGACAGACCGACGTGACCCGAACGGCCGCGCATGCGCATCGCTCACTGCGTTGGCTCTACAACAGCACCGTTCGCGCGAACGGACAGCCGGACGTGCAGGTCGAACCGCCACAGCCCCCGCACGCGGTCGACTTCGTCGAGATCTCCGGCTCCGATCTGTCGTCGGTCGAGCAGATCCTCGACCAGCTCGGGTTCGGCTTCGGGGGCGGACACCGCACGAAAGCCGTACGCCTCTGGCGCGCGGGCGAAGCGAGCATCGTGCTGTCGGAGGAGCCTCGCTCCGGCGAACCGCACATCGAGGGGATCGGCTTCACGGTGGCGGATGCGCAGGCGGCGAAACGGCACGCCGTATCGATCGGCGCGACACCGAGGTTTCGTCGCACCCGCGCCGGTGACGCCCAGTTACCGACCGTCTCCGCTCCGGACGGCACCGGGATCTACTGGAGTTCCGCGTCCACCGCGGAGTCGTGGGTGGCCGAGTTCGAAGGCGGCCGGTCCGACGTCGACTCTCTCCAAGGCGTCATCGATCACGTCAACGTCGCTCTCCCGTGGCATGAGTTCGACGAGGCGGTCCTGTTCAACATCGGCGTGCTCGCGCTCGACTCAGGGACGTCTGCTGATCTCGCCGGCCCCTACGGCCTCGTGCGCAGTCAAGTGATGCGCACGCCTGACGGTTCGGTCCGGCTCGCCATGAATCTCGCCCCTCCCACCGCGCCGCTTCAGCCTCGCCACATCGCGATACGGGTCGATGACGTGGTCGCCGCCGCCGAACGTGCGCGGCACTCGGGCTTGCCCTCGCTTCCGATTCCCGACAACTACTACGACGACCTCCACGCACGCTTCGGCCTCGACGACGAATTCCTCCACCTCCTGCGCGAACTCAACCTTCTCTATGACCGTGATACGAATGGCTCCTTTCTGCACTTCTACACCCCGACCGTCGGCAAGGTCTTCTTCGAGCTCGTCGAACGGCGCGGCGCTTACGACGGATACGGCGCGGCCAGCACTCCGGTCCGGCTTGTGGCTCAAGAAGACCGCAGGGCAGGATAGCCATGTGAGCGAACGAGTGGTGCGGCATCGCGACGCCGAGCGGACGCGGGCCGAACTCCTCGCCGAGGCGACATCGGCATTCGCACAAACGGGATATTCCGGAACGACAGTCGATGACATCGCGCAGCGGAGCAGCACCACCAAGCGGATGATCTACTACTACTTCGGGAGCAAGGAGCAGCTGTACCTCGCCGTCCTGGAGAACTCCTACCGCGAGATCCGTGAAGCCGAACAGCGACTGCACGTCGATGGACTCGAGCCGGTCGCCGCCCTCCGCCAGATCGCGGAGCTGACCTACGATCACCACCTGGAGCACCGAGACTTCGTCCGACTCGTCGCCGTGGAGAACATCCACTACGGACGTTTCGTCAAGCAGGTGGATTCCCTCCGTGAACTCAACGCACCGGCCCTCGAACTGCTCGACGACATCCTCAAACGCGGGCATGAACGCGCCCTCTTCCGCCGTGACATCGATGCGCTCGACGTGCATCTGCTGATCAGCTCCTACTGTGTGTTCCAGATCGCGAATCAGCACACTTTCGAGTATCTCTTCGACACCGACCTGCACTCGCCCGGCCGTCGCGACCACCTCCGCCAGATGATCGGCGACGTGGTCGTGTCGTGGGCGACCGCGCCGACCGAGTAGTCGCCGGTGTCGACCATGAATCCTCTCCCTCCCCCCGGCCGACGCCTGCTCCTGTTGAACGGCCCGAACCTGAACCAGCTGGGCCTCAGGGAACCAGAGATGTATGGAACCGAGACCCTCGACGACGTCGCGCACATCGCCGCAGCCACAGCACGAGCACTCGGCTACGACCTCGAGACCGTCCAGAGCAATCACGAAGGCGTCCTCATCGACGCGATCCACGCGGCGCGAAACCGAGTCGCCGGCATCGTCATCAACCCCGGCGGCCTGACCCACAGTTCCGTGTCACTTCGGGACGCGCTCTCCGCTGTGGCGCTCCCCTTCGCGGAGGTGCACGTCACGGACCTGGACCATCGAGAGACTTTCCGCCGCTTCTCCTACCTCCAGGACATCGCAGCCGTCCGCGTCGTCGGGCAGGGAGTGAGAGGGTACGCCGTCGCCATCGAGGAGCTTGTCGCCCTGCTCTAGTCCCGTCGGGCCCGCACAGATCCGCATGCCACCGTGCGCGCCAAGAGCCAGACGTGCCCCACTTCTCCACGGAACATTGACATCATGGGGCTCGAGACCTATTACGGTCCCGTGACGAGTGACCCGCTGGGCTGGGTCAGCCGGTCAGCATCGCGTTGACTGGGACCCACAGACAATCTCTCCACCGAGGACCGGAGTTCCCATGCGCCACTCGTCAACTGGCATACCCGCACTGGTCCTCATCGCGGGCCTCAGTCTTGCTGCCTGCTCCGCACCGGGATCCACAGGCACGGCCGGGAGCCCCGCGCCGACTCAATCGAATGTGGAGACGTCCGAGAGTCTGCCCCCGACCGAGCCGGCTGACGACAAGACCAACGAGGCTTTGGCGGCGGGTGCCTACCTCTCGCTCGAGGACTACGAAAAGCAGGTGACTGAACGGGCCGACACGGCGGTCGTCCTGTTTTTCCACGCTGACTGGTGCCCGAGCTGCCGCGCCACCGACGAGTCCCTCACCACGGCCGGAGTCCCTGCCGGACTCACCGTCGTGAAGATCGACTACGACACCGCCACAGACCTCAAACGCGAGTATGGCGTCACACAGCAGCACACCTTCATCCAGGTCGATCGCGCAGGGTCCCAACTTGCGAAGTGGACCGGATCCGTGACCGGCGAGGACATCAAGGCACAGGCGACTCAGGGATGATCACCGCCCTGGCCGGAGCGCTCCTTGCGGGCGCGTTGACAACACTCGCGCCCTGCTCGCTCACCCTCCTGCCGGTCATCGTGGGCGGCTCGCTGCAGGGCGCGACGAATCGGGATGCGACGCGCCGCGCGATCATCATCACGCTGTCGCTGGGTGCAAGCGTCATGGCCTTCACGCTGCTTCTGCGGGCGACGACCGCGCTCATCGGCATCCCCACCCAGGCGTGGCAGCTCGTCAGCGGCATTCTTCTCATCACTCTCGGGCTGTTCTCCGTGTTTCCCGGTGCCTGGGATCGAATCACGCACCGCAGCGGACTCACAGGGACATCGGCTCGGAATTTGGACGCCGCTCACCGGCGGGGCGGCACCCTCGGGGCCATCCTCACCGGCGCCGCCCTCGGCCCCGTCTTCACCTCCTGCAGCCCACTGTTCGCGTACGTGATCGTGACGGTGTTGCCCGCCGAGCCCGGCCGCGGCCTCGCTCTCTTGACCGTCTACACCATCGGCCTCATGGCCGTACTACTCGCGATAGCACTGGCTGGACAGCGCGCCGTGAGCAAGATGCGGTGGGCAGCCAACCCCCACGGCTGGTTCCGCCGCGGGCTCGGGATCCTGTTCATCGTCATCGGCATACTGATCGCCACCGGTGTGATGCAAGACATCGAGGCGTGGATCCTCACCTACTCACCGATCGCGCCGTGGGAGATCGGCTCCGACCTCGGGCGCTGATGCCACACAAGGCCGCTTCCTCCACTTCGAACGCGGTGCGGAACGAAAGCGGACCGATTCAGTGGCCACTTGGGCGGTGCTCAGAGACCGATCGAAAGACGCGCGGAGTCTTCTCCCGGAACCTACAAGTCAGTTGAAGTCGCCGCCAGGAGCCATGTCCATGAACCGCGAGTAGTGCCCCTGGAACGCGACGGTGATCGTGGCGGTCGGGCCGTTGCGGTGCTTGGCGACGATCAGGTCGGCTTCACCGGGTCGCACGTCTTTGTCGTAGACGGAGTCGCGGTGCAGCAGGATGACCATGTCGGCGTCCTGCTCGATCGAGCCCGACTCTCGCAGGTCGCTGATCGCGGGCTTCTTGTCGGTGCGCTGCTCGGGACCACGGTTCAGTTGCGACAGAGCGATGACCGGAACCTGGAGTTCTTTGGCGATGAGCTTGAGGCTTCGCGAGAACTCCGAGACCTCCTGCTGACGCGACTCGACGCGCTTGCCCGACGTCATCAGCTGCAGGTAGTCGATGATGACCATGCGCAGGCCCTCGCGCTGCTTGAGGCGACGGCACTTGGCACGGATCTCGACGAGCGTCATGTTGGGACTGTCGTCGATGTAGAGCGGCGCGTCGTTGATGCGTCCGCGGGTCGCGGCGACCGTGGTCCAGTCGCGGGGGTCGAGGTTTCCCTTGCGCATGTTCTGCAACGGGATCGCGCCCTCGGCGCTGAGCAGACGCATCGCGATCTCGCTCTTGCCCATCTCGAGGGAGAAGAACACGGAGGGAAGGTCGTGGCCGATGGAGGCCGCGCGCGCGAAGTCGAGCGCCAGCGTCGACTTACCCATTGCGGGTCGAGCGGCGACGACGATCATCTGACCGCCGTGCAGGCCGTTCGTGAGTTCGTCGAGTTCCTTGAACCCGGTCGGAACGCCGGTCATCGAACCGTCACGACCGCTCGCGGCCTCGATCTCTTCAAGCGCGGCATCGACGGCGATCTGCAGCGGGACGTAGTCTTCTGCAGTCTCGGAACCGGTGATCGAGTAGATCTCGGCCTGAGCGTTGTTGACGAGGTCGGTCGCGTCACCCTCGCCCGCGTAGCCCAGCTGCACGATGCGGGTACCGGCGTCGACGAGTCGGCGCAGGATCGCCCGCTCCGAGACAATGCCGGCGTAGTAGCCCGCATTCGCGGCGGTGGGGACGATCGAGGTAAGGGTGTGCAGGTAGTCGGCACCGCCGGCGCGACCGAGCTCGCCCGTCTTGATGAGCTCGTCGGTGACGGCCACGACGTCGGTGGGCTCGCCGTGCGAGTACAACGAGAGGATGGCCTCGAAGATCAACTCGTGCTTCGGGATGTAGAAGTCGGCGCCCTTCAGCGTCTCGATCACATCGGCGACAGCGTCCTTCGACAGGAGCATTCCGCCCAGAGCACTCTGCTCGGCGAGAAGGTCGTGAGGAGGCGTGCGCTCCGGCCCGCGCGACGCGCCCATGCGCTCCTCTGAGATGTCGGCGATCGACACAGTCTTCCCTTCGATGCGACGTTTCCGATGCGATGCCCTGATGAGCGTCTCGACGGCTCAGCCGTCTGATCCTCGACCGTCACGCCGTCCTGCACAGCGAAACAGGTGCCTCCGACATTCGGTCGCTCGCTCACGCTACGAGCGACTCTTTCCCCATGCAACACGGCCTGTGGATAACCATGTGGAAAGCGTGCGGACAAAGTCGGAGTGTCTGTGCACAACAGGTGTGGATAACCCCGTGGAGTGCTCCGACTTCAAACTTTTTTATACCCCCTGAACAGCGTTTTCCTGTTTCCCCACCCTGTGGATGAGAATCAGTTTAAATCGGGCGTTGAAGGTTGGCCCCGTCGGGGACGGGATGTGTAGAACCTGGGGAAAGTCAAGCCGAGATTTCGTCGGGCGCGTCACAGGCCGACATCGGCGGAAACCCGCGGATACCCCCCTAGACAGACGGTCCGGACGCGAGTATCGTCACCGGCAATCGACGCATCTGCGCCGAGGTGACGTTGCCTTCGGAGGGGGAGGTCGACGTGGACGTTCGGGCCACCCGACGCGGCGTTCCAGCCGCCGTCCTCTGGGGTGCCCTGGGAGTGCTCGCCTGGGCGACTCTCGCCGTCTTCCTCGGAGGCGGGTCCGCGCATGCGGACGACCGCGACGATGGCCCACTCGACGGACTCACCTCGCTCGTCGGCGACACCGTGTCGAGCGTGACAGCTCCCGTGAAGCCGGTCGTCACGGAGGTTGTCGCTCCGGTAGTCACCAAGGTGGTCGCGCCGGTCGTCACCAAGGCCGTCGCACCCGTCGTCACCAAGGTCGTCGCCCCCGTGCAGCACACCGCACCGGCGGTCGTCGAGACCGTCACGGAGGCGGTCGCCGCGACTCCGGTCGTCGGCACCGTGACAGCGCCCGTCGTGCAGACGGTCACGGAGACGGCGCACGACGTGGTCGCCCCCGTCACCGCGGTGCTCTCCGACGCACCGGTCTCGCAGATCACCGATCCACTCCTCGACACCGTCGCCGGCCTTCCGCTCGTCGGAGGACTCGTCACCGATCTCGGCGTGATCACCACCGTCGACGACTTGGTCGACGTCGTCGACGACACCACGGCCATTCTCGGCGGCGTGGTGGATTCGACCGTCCCGCCCGTGCTCGACGCCCTGGACCCGACGACACCCGATCCCGCACCGGGTACCGGAGTGGTCGTGGAGCCCTCGACGCCCGGCGCCACCACGGTCGCGCCCAGAGATGAGGCCGCGCCCGGACCGGCGCCGCTCTCGGCGTCGCCATCCCGAGCACTCTCGGGCGTAGAGTCCGTCGCGGCCGTTTCGGCCGGCTCCTCCCACGCGGTCGGATCCGGCGCCGACGCCACCGGTGCGCCCGAAAACTCTCCCCCGGGAACCCTCCCGGGCGGCCCTGTTCCCGCGTCTTCCTCCGCCGGTTCCGGCGGAGGGGCAGGCGCTGCCCACGCGCGTCTCAGCGACGTGGATCCTTCTCCGCTCCGTGCTGGCGAGCGGACCTCCGGCGCATCCGACGACGCTCTTCCGACGTCGCTGGTCGCCGATACCGACGTCTCTCCTGACTGACGGACCGTCACGTCGTTCCTTCGGGGACGACAGATGCCGTGCTGCGCGCGCACGTCGATCGCGCGCACCCATCAGACGATCCCATCAGTCAGGAGAACGATCATGCGCACGTACATCAAGCGGGCCCTGTGGGGCACGCTCATCGCCGGGGGCATCACGCTCCTCGGCGCGACGGCCGCCAATGCGGCCGAGACGACCGGAGAGGACGGGCTGCTCTCGGGCACCCAGGCGGAGACAGCGATCACCGCGCCCATCACGGTCGTCAGCAACGCGATCTCGGTGCTGGGCGACACCGTCGTCTCCGCACCGGCACCCGCGCCCGCATCGGCACCCGCGCCCGCACCGGCACCCGCCCCTGCACCCGCACCCGCCCCTGCACCCGTCACCAGCGGGTCGGACGGCACGGCATCCGGCACACAGGCCGTGGTGACCGTGAACCTTCCCGTCACCGTGTCGAACAACGCGGTGAGTCTGCTCGACGACAGTTCCTCGACCAGCGCCCCGGCCGCGGCTCCCCAGAGCCCGGCTCCCCAGGCCGCGACACCGGCCGAGGCGCCCCTCGTGACCACGAACGGCGTGGACGGCGTGCTCGCGGGCACGCAGGCGCTCCTCGCGGTCAACGCACCGATCACCGTCACGGGCAACGCCGTGTCGCTGCTCGGCGACAGCGCCAGCACCGGCACGGGCACACAGGGAGCCGCAGCACCGGCACCCGCCACCCCCACCGACGCAGCCACCTCCGGCGAGGACGGCATCGGCAGCGGCACACAGGTCGTCGCACCCGTCACAGCACCGATCACGGTGTCGGGGAACGCGATCTCCCTGCTCGGCGACAGCGCCAGCACCGGCGCCGGCACGCAAGGAGCCGCAGCACCGGCCACTCCGGCCACCGGCGGGAACACCACCAGTGGTTCCGGCGGCATCCTCGGCGGCACCCAGATCACCGCACCCGTCACCGCCCCTGTGGGCGTGACCGGCAACGCGATCTCGCTGCTCGATGACGCGACCGTCACCGGCACCGGCGGGAACGCCTCCGCGCCGGCCACCCCGACCACCGGCGGCATCACCACCAGCGGTCTCGGCGGCCTCCTCGGCGGCACCCAACTGGCACTGCCGATCAGCCTTCCGATCACGCTCGGCGGCAACGCCATCTCGGTGCTCGGCGAGGCCACGGTGACAGACCCGGGCACTGACCCCGGAACCGATCCCGGAACCGATCCCGGAACCGATCCCGGAACCGATCCGGGTACGGATCCCGGCACCGACCCCGGAACGGACCCGGGAACCGACCCGGGAACCGACCCGGGTACCGATCCCAGCACCGACCCCGGCACCTCGACCGGTTCCGCCACCGCTTCGGGCGCGGCGTGGACCGGCCAGTCGACGGGGCTCGCGATGACGGGCGGGGCCTCCCCGGCAGGACTGATCGTCCTCGCCATGATCCTGCTCGCCCTCGGAGGTGCGGGCCTTCTGCGACGTCGCGGAGCGTCAGCGTAGGGAGAAACGCCGGCGGTGCGGCCGTCCTCGGGGGAGGAGACCCCGCACCACCGGTGCGCCGACGCGTCACCATCAACCCCCCAGCGACGGGTTCGTAGCCCCCAGCTCCCCGTCGCCCGACGCCGGCGCAGAACGGGCGGATGCCCCGTGGAAATTCCACCACGGGGCATCCGTCGCGCCCGCGCGCTCGTCTCGCGGGCCAAAGCATCCGAGGTCCACTTGTCGGGAGCCTGGGCAGATGCAAGGAGAAAGTAGCCTCGAACGCCGCCTCCGGACGGATTCTCCCGACAGGTGCACCGCCAACCGGCGAGGAGGCAGCGCGGGAAGACCGAGTCAGGGGATGTCGTCGACCTCGCCGTACGGGATGATCGCCGCGCGATACCGCTCCACGAGGTCACGCCATCCGAACCCCTCGGTGTACTCGTGCTCGTAGACCGCCTCGGTGAAGTGCCAGAGCAGATACGGATGTGCACCCAGGCCGTAGAGCGCACCGTAGTCGCGGTTCACGAAGGCGACACGCTCCTCCGGGGTCAGCACCCGGTCGTCGGCGACGGCGTCCGTACCCGCTCCTCCCGCGAGCCAACGATCGACGAAGCCCTCGGTGTCGGCCACGTAGGCGTTCACGTTCGCGGTGCTCATCTCGACGGCGCGGATGAACTTGTTCATCATGTACCGGCTCACGACGCGGCCCCCCACAGGAAGAACGGACTGGAAGCGAAGCGCGAGGTCGTGGCCTCGGCGAGCTCCGCCGGTCGACCCTGCATCGCGGCGAGCGCGGCGACGATGTTCACGTACTGGTAGGTGACGTTGCCCGCGGCCATGATCCGGTCGAACCGGCAACCGGCGATCGCCCCGTCGAGGTCGCCGTCACGCATCCAGGCGACGGCCTCGGCATCGAACTCGGGATCGGGGGAGCCGTTGAACGTGCGCGGTCCGCCGACGTCTGTGGCCATGTGCCCCGAGGTGAGCAGCCCCACCCTCGCGTCGCTGTCCCACGACTCCACCGCGGTGCGGAGATGGTGCCCGAGAGCGGCGAAGCGCGCGGCGGTCGGCAGCGGAGGCAGGATCGAGTTCGCATGGATCGGCACGATCGGCAGGTCGAGTTCGGGCCGAACGTACTGCAGCGGGAGCACGAAGCTGTGGTCGAGGCGCCACTCGTGCGACACCGAGAAGTCGATCGTCTCGGGCAGCACCTCGCGGCCGGTGATCTGCGTCGCCAGCTCCGGGCTGCCGGTCAGCTCGGCGTACTCCATGCCGAAAGTGCGCACCTCGTTCTCGTAGGTGCCGTGGTACGACGCAGCCCTGCCGACGATGAACGCGGGCGAGTTGTCGGAGAAGAACTGGCGCACGTGATCGGTGCCGAGCACGATGAGGGTGTCGACTCGGGCAGCGGCGATGGCCTCGCGGATGCGGCGGAAGTTCGCCTCGACCGCGATCAGATCATCCGGCATCGGCTCTCGCATCGCCCGCCACAACAACGGGTTGTGCGGGGTCGCGGCGGCCATCACGAGTTCAGCCACGATCGGCTCCTTCCCGGGTGCTCACAGTCGGAACAGCTTCCGTGCGTTGTCGAGCAGGATCTTCCGGCGCGACTCCTCTTTGAGTCCGAGCGCGTCGAACTCGGTCATCCACCGATCCGCGGTCATCACGGGCCAGTCCGAACCGAAGAGGACGCGGTCGGAGATCAGCGAGTCGGCGTAGCGGACCACTTCCGGCGGCAGGTACTTCGGCGCCCAGCCGGACAGATCGAGGTACACGTTCGACTTGTGCCAGACCATCGCGAGGTTCTCGAGGTGCCAGGGCCAGGCCGGGTGGGCGCTGATGATGTTCAGTTCGGGGAACTCGGCCGCCACGTCGTCGATGTACGGGACGGGACGGGCGTTCTCGAGCCGGTAGCCGCCACCGCCCGGGGTGCCCGCACCGGCGCCGGGGAAGCCGGAGTGGAACATCACCACGAGTCCGAGTTCGGCACAGGTCTCCCAGATCGGGAAGAACCGCCGATCGTTGGCGAGGAACTTCTGGCGGGACGGATTGAGCTCGCCGACGCCCTTGATGCCGTACTCGTCGTGCATCCGTCGGATCTCGGCCACCGCGGCCTCACCCTTCCACGGGTCGATGCCGGCGAAGGCGAGGAAGACGTCGGGGTGGTCCTGCTGCGCCTTGCCGAGGAGATCGTTCGGCGCACCCTTGATCCCGCTCGTGGTCTCCGAGTCGGAGTTCACGATGACGGCCATCATCTTGCGTTCGCGATACTGATCCGCCTGCTCGGCGAAGGACACGACCGGCCGCTCGCGCCCGAAGTGGGCGGCCATCTGGGAGTGCCTCCGGCCCATCGCCGCGATGAACTCCTCGGTCTGCGGGTGGGTGTGGACGTCGATCGCGACGAGGTCGTCGATGCCGGGCATCAGGCAGCCCCTTCCTTCGCTCGTGCGGGTTCGGAGTCGGTGGCTGCGGATCCGGACCGCAGCCCGGTCAACGCCTCGGTGTCGGCACCGAGTGCGGGTGCATAGCGCAGCTCCGGCCGCCCGGAACGCTCGAAGCGGATGCTGGGGGCCGGCACGCGCAGTACGCCGTCCGGTCCGTCGATCTCCTCCACCAGCCCCATGCTCGCGATCTGCGGGTCGTCGAACAGATCGCCCATCGTGTTCAGCGGGCCGTGCGGGATGTCGTGCGCGGCGAGCCGGTCGAGCCAGTACTGGCGGGGACGGGTCGCCGCGATCTCCTTGAGCACCGCGTCGAGCTCGTCGTAGTTGCGCACGCGTGCCTCGCGGGTCGAGAAGCGCGGGTCTTCGGCGAGGTCGGGCCGCTCCAGCACATCGAGCAGTCCGGTCCAGAACTTCTCCGGCACCGACATGTGGACCACGAACGCCTTGTCGTCTGAGCCACGGCACGCGTAGGCCTGCGCCCGACGCGGCCGCGAATCGGGCGAGGAGACCTGCCCCGTCTCGAGGAATGCCGACGCCGACTCGGTGAGGAAGTCCAGCAGTGCGCCGACCATCGTGACCTCGACGTGCTCCCCGACCCCGCTCACATCGCGAGCGTGCAGTGCGGCGAGCACCGCTTGCACGGCCGACATCCCGGAGAGCAGATCGGAGAACGCCGGGCCGAGCGGGCGGATCGTGGACGCGGGGACGACCTGGCTGTACATGCCGCCGGTGGCGGAGATCACGGTGTCGTAGGCGGGACGCTTCGCAGCGGGCCCGGTAGGGCCGAAGCCGGTGATGGAGCACGAGATGATCCGGGGGTTGCGAGCGTGCAGATCCTCCGGACCGAATCCGAGCCGTGCGGCGACCCCCGGACGGAAGTTGTCGAGCACGATGTCCGCGTCATCGACCAGGGCGAACAGCGCGTCGAGGCCCTCAGCGCTCTTCAGATCGAGCACGACCCCGCGCTTGCCGCGGTTGTACGCAGCGAACTGCGGGCTCATCGTCGCCCGCCCCTCCCACCGGCGCATGGGGTCGCCCTCGGGGGATTCGACCTTGACCACGTCCGCCCCGAGGTCGGCCAGCAGCTTCGCGGCGAACGGACCCGAGATGTACTGACCCAGCTCGATCACGCGGATCCGGGCCAGCGCTCCGGCGCCCGGCAATGCAGTGCTCATCACTTCTGGTCTCCTCTTCGATACCGAGGGCGGTCATCGCACATCGACGATGACCTTCCCCTCGCCCTTGCGGGGAAAGTCGCGATACGCCGTGGCGACGTCGTCGAGCGCGTAGCGACTGCCGACGAGCGAAGGCAGCGCGCCGGCAGCTGCCAGCGCGAGCGCCTCGGCCGCATCGTCGTAGCGGGCACTGGCCACGCCGAACAACCGCTTGCGGCGCAGGTAGAAGTCGCGGGAGTCGATACGCAGGTCACTGTCGACGGACGCCGCGCAGAACACGGCTCTGCCTCCCCACCGCAATGCCGAGATCGCGGCGCTCAGCGTCGGAGCGTGCCCGGACACGTCGAGGACGACGTCGAAGCCCTCTCCCCCGCTCACCGCAGAGGCCAGAGCCGCAGCATCCGGAGCCTGGATGATCTGCTCCTCGCCGAGCGCCCTGAGGGCTCGGCGAGACGCGGCGACGACGTCCGCGCCGCGCGCGAGGGCGATCGCGACCGCCGCGCGGCCGAGTGTCCCACCGGCACCCGTGATGAGCACCCGCTCGCCTGCCGTGAGTGCGACGGTGCGGACGGCGTTGATCACGATGGACGCGCTGTGGACGACGGCGGTCGCCTGCGCGGCGTCGAGGCCCCGGCGGTCGATCGCGTTGCGGGCGGGGGTGACGACGAACTCCGCTGCTCCCCCGTCGCGATGCACGCCGACGACGGTCTGACGCGGGCAGTCGGCCTCGTCACCCGCCTGGCAGTGCGCACAGACACCGCAGGCGATGTTGGGCTTGACCACGACGGCCTGGCCGACGCGCTCCGGATCGACACCCGCTCCGACAGCGACGATCTCGCCGGCAGGATCGATTCCGAGGATGCGGGGCAGCTGCGCCTGCGCGCCCGGCCCGGTGCCGGCGATGACGTTGAGGTCCAGCTGATTCACTCCGACGGTGTCGACGCGCACGAGCACTTCGCCGGTGCCGGGCGTCGGCACAGCCGTCTCCGCGACGGTCAGACCGTCCAGATCATGGCGGCTCAGCACAGCGGCTCGCATCTTCACCTCTTCATCGCGGGAATCTGTTTCGGATACTGTATCCAATTTTCATCTCGGACGTCTAGACCCTGTTCGAGCACGATATCCCGCAAACGATGGACACCGGAACCCAAATTGGATACCGTATCCCAAAATCCGCGTGAGGCGCCCCACTCCACGGAGGAGTCGCACGCACTTGCCCGAATGGAGAGTCATGCGCACGACACGAAACAGACTCGGCCTCGCCGTGGTCGGCGGCACAGCAGCACTGATGCTGCTCGCCGCCTGCGCCTCGCCGACGCCGACACCGGAAGAACCCGTCGAGCTCGGCGACGGTGAACCCGGAGCCGCCGAAGACACCGACATCACGGTGGCGATCCCCTTCCCCGACGTCACGATGTACTCGATGTACGTCCTCGCGACGGATCTCGGCTACTACGAGGAGGAGGGCCTCACCGTCGAGGTCATCACCGCCGACAACGTCACCGCCGCCGTCGCCAGTGGCAGTGCCGACATCGGCGTCGAATCCACCGGCACCGTGATCGACGCCATCCGCGGCGGCGTCGAGATCGACCTGGTCTCCGGGCACTACTGCCGGCAGAACTTCGACTTCGCGGTGCAGTCCGACGTCGAGAGCGTCGAGGACCTCGACGGCACCTCCATCGTGCTGGCGGGCACCCCCGGCGATCCGGCCGAGTTCCAGCGAGCCCAGGTGCTCAAGGAGGAGGGCTGGGATGTCTCGTCCGTCAACACCGAGGTCGTCTACCCCGGCCCCGGATCGGAATCGTGGACGGAGTTCTTCGTCAACGACAAGATCTCGCTGCAGCCCTTCTACGCCGATGATCGCGCCGCCCTCGAGGAACACGGTGCGAACATCGTCGTCGAGTCGCTGCGCAACTGGGCCAACGACGTGCAGATCGCCGGCACCCAGTGGGCGCAGGAGAATCCGAACACCCTGGTCCGGTTCCTGCGCGCCACGCTCAAGGGCACCGACTTCATGACGGCTCCCGCGCCCGGCGAGTTCCCCGAGAACGCGGAGGAGGCGCTGGACATCTACGAGGCCAACGACTTCGACGTCGCGGAGCTGCGTGAGTCGGACAGCGTCTGGATCCTCGACGGACACCTCGCCTGCCCGAACCTGTACTTCGACGGCGATGCGTGGGACACCACCATCGAGACACAGAAGCTCGAGCCTCTCGACTTCGACGAGGCCCAGCTGGCGTACCTGTTCAAGGCCCAGGAACTCCTCGGCCTCGACAACGCAGGACCGGCGACACTGCCCTACCCGTGACCGACAGGCTGTTCCCGTCGCGAAAACGCACGCTACTTCGCTGTTTGGCGTGACATATCGCGACGGGAGCGGCTTTCGGCACCCGTCACACGAAGGGGTCCCACCGTTGCGCATGGCGGTGGGACCCCTTCGTGGGCCAGGTGCCCATTGCCCGGCGGGCGTGGAAGCATCATCATGGTGCACATGAGCATCGCCGCCGATGGCATCACCGACATCGACCTCGTCGAGCGACTGCGCGCCGGTGACACGTCAGCCGGCGGGACGCTGTACGAACGACACTTCGCCATGGCAGTACGCCTCGCCCGACGATCCGGCCATCCTCACGACGCAGAAGAAATCGCCAGCGAAGCATTCGCCCGCGTATTCGCCGCCATCCGCAAGGGCGGAGGACCCACCGAGGCATTCTCGCTCTACCTTCGCTCCGCCGTCCGCAACGGCGCGATGACCCTCTTCCGCCACCGGGCCCGGGTGCGCACGCTCGACGACATCGAACGCGTCGTGGTCGACCACATCCCGGATCACGCCGACGATGGCCACGACATCGACACCGACCTTGCCGCGGCGTTCGACGCGCTCCCTGGACGATATCGCCAGGTGCTGCGGGCGAGAGTCCTCGAGGGTCGATCGAACCGCGAGTCGGCCACCGCTCTCGGCATGACGGCAACTGCAGAGGCGATGCTGTTCATGCGTGCTCGCCGAGCTCTCAGGAAGAGCTACCTCGATACGGAGTCAGGTCGTCTTCGCGCGGCCATCGCAACGTTCCGGAACCGGCGAACCATACATTGAGCCGGAGCGAGGTCTACGTTCAAAGGGGAGACCCGCTGATCGATCGATCTCAGGGTCGCCACCGCTGGGATTCTGGCCGGTAGCATCGGGCCACGTTCGGCTTCCTCAAGTTCGCCCGCCCCGCCGAGCTCGGGACATGCGTAGGGCGCGCCCGATCACTACGGGGCACCGGAGGGGCCGCACCGAATCGCGCCGGTTGCGCTACTGAGATGCCGGACGATCGTCTCCCCGGGTGAGAGTCGCTGCCTTCTACTTGTAAGCGGCCTGTGCACTATCGGGGGAACAGCGCGGGCCGTTCTCGCGCTCACCGCTCACCCGACAGATCTTCTGCGGCGGCTGGCGTACCCCGGGAACGGGGCAACTTCGGCGTGCCATTCGGCGCGCCCGAACAACGACTAGAAAGTCAGCCAAGAATGACCATAGCAATAGATCCCGGCGCCACTCGGCGTCGTTGGGGGAAGCTTGCGACAGCGAGTGGTGTCGTCGCCGCGCTACTCATCAGCGCCGCTGCCGCTCCTGCCTCCGCCGCGACTCCGAAGATGACCGTGGGAATCGCGCCCATTACCGAGTCCGTGCAGTCCGGAGGGCAACTGACCTACCGGATCACCTACGAGTGCTCCAACATCACCGCCGGGGACTGCGTCGCTCCGGTGCTGAGGATGCCCCGGCCGGTCGGCACCGACCCGAATGGCGTCGCCGTTCCCGCAACGGGTGAGCCGAGCGTTCGCGGCAACGCCGATCTCGTCGGAAACAGCGGAGCGGACCCACTCACGATTCAGCTCACCGACCTGAAGCCTGGTACCACAGGTGAAGTCACCGTCTCCTGGACCGTGCCGAACTACACGACGCTTCCCGGAACGGAGTACCCCGGCGCCGTCGAGGTCGACTACACCGATGGAAGCGGTGCCGCGGGTCAGCAGTCCGCGTCCGCAGCGAGCCCCGCTCCGATCATCACCGACGCAAAAGCTGCGCTCCAGGTCACCAAGCAGACGATCACGCCCGGGAACGAGGCCGAGGTCATCGCTGATGAAGAAGTGACATACCGCATCTACGCCTGCGCTCCGGTGATTCCGCAGATGGGCGCTCTGGACTACGACGATCTCGTGATCGTCGACACGCTGCCCAAGGGTGCGACGTTCGTGTCGGCCACGGGCGGAGGACTGTATGACCCTGCAGCAGAGACCATCACCTGGTCTGTGCCGGAACCCGACCGCAACAGTTGCAACGGCCCGACCGAGACGTTCGAGGCGACGGTGATCTACCCCGCGGATGCATTCGTCCCGGCCGCGGCCGACCCGCAGGCAGCGAATCAGATCGTCAACCGCGTGCACGCCACGGCGACGGCCATCGACGGCACGGGCCTCGAAGCGGACGGCTCACAGACCCACAACTTCTACGGGCCGCCTCTGACGGGAGGCTCGAACATCGTCTTCATCACGACCAAGGGCAAGACCGGCAACACGATCGCGAACACGAACACCACAACCCGGTGGGGCTGGAACATGGTCCTGGGCTGGGCAGACAACGCAGTCGGCGGAGTCGCCGACTACAATCGGCTGCGCACCGCTGTCGCCAGTGACCGCATCCCGTGCATCGTCGACGGTGTTGCAGAGTCACCCGCCGGAACTCCGGTGACCGGATTCCCCGGCACCCTTGCCGTGCCGTCCGATCAGTGCCACACTCCGGCATTCCGCACGGCCCAGATCGAGCTGAAGAACGTCGACCGCGCAAAGCATGTCGCGTCGGTCCAGGTCGCGACGTGGGACGGCAGCACGGCTCGCACCCACACGTGGAACGCCCCCACGGGCTGGAACCCCACGCGGGCGATGGGCGTGTACATGTACGCCAAACCTACCGGCGGCAACCCGTTCGACCAGTCGTTCGACCTCCCTGAAGGCGAGATCGTCACTGACGTCCGCGTTGCGATGAAAGACATCCCGCAGGGGGGCGGCGTCGGCGACTGGGTCGACCTCGCAGGAACCAGCACGAAGGCCTTCGCGGAATCTGGGCTGCTCACGATGACGAACACCTACGTGCCGATGTACTCGGGTGAAGAGTACGCACCTGGCGACGCGCTTCCGTCGACCGTCGGCGGGCTCACCCCCTACGGTGCGCAAGCAAACTTCTATCGCACGCAGTCTGACCCGCAGGTCACCAAGCGCGCGTTGGACTCCGTCTCCGCGCTGAAGCCGGGCAGCACGACCCGTTGGCAGGTAGCGATCTCGAACGGGCCGAACGCCAACATCCCGATGCGCCCGATGCTCGTCGACGTACTTCCCGCAGGTCTCGAGTACGTCGAAGATTCGGCCACGTGGGCGAACGTGAACCTCGTCGGTGAGCCGACGTTGGACATCGACACCGTCACCATCGACGGTGTCGAGCGCACCAAGCTGACGTGGTCGTGGCCCGCCGGCACCGAGCTCAACAACGGAGACCCGGCACCGACTGTCACCTTCAGCACCCAGGTGACGCTCGGCGCTTCCGTCGGCTCCCACACGGGCAACGAATCGCAGCTCGCCGTACTCTTCGACCGCGACACGGATCTCGTTGCCCCCGGCACGAACACTCCCGTCGACACATGGGACCTCGATGGCGACGGTGACACCACCGAAGCCGTCGGGCAGTCCACCGTCGGCTGGACCGTGCTGCCCAGTTCTGGCGCGACGATCGAGAAGCAGGTCAAGGGGGCTTTCGACGCCGACTGGACGACGGACGGCCTCACGGGCGCGACCTTCGACGGAGCTGACTCCCAGGTCGATTACCGGCTGAAGATCACCAACCCGAACACCCTCCCGTTGCGAGACCTCGTTGTCTACGACGTGCTTCCTCACCTCGGCGACACGGCAATCGGTGAGTCGCTGGCAGGCTCCGCGCGTGGCACCGAATGGGCTCCGCGATTCGCATCGGTGACGTCGCTTCCGTCCGGAGCGTCCGTCGAGTTCTCTATGAGCACGAACCCGTGCCGTCCGGAACTCTTCCACGGGCTGTCCGGCCAACCTCTGCCGGCCGGATGCGACGACGACTGGACAGGCAGCGTCCCGTCCGACCCCGCCGACGTCACCGCGCTGCGCATCGTGATTCCCGAGGTCACCCCCTCGGCGGACCCGACATTCGTTGAGTTCCAGATGCATGCCCCTCGTCTCACCGGCGCGGAAGACCTCGCATTCACCGATCCGGCAGCGGTCGCCAACAACAACGTCGCATGGCACACCTACCGCGCGACGTCGGACGGAGACGTGCAGTCGCTTCCCGCGGCCGAAGCTCCCGCCGTGTCAGTGCGCCGCGCGGCCGGTCAGATCGGCGACCGCGTGTGGCTCGACGCCAACCGCGACGGCGTCCAGGACGCTGATGAAAAGGGTATCGAGGGCATCACCGTCGAACTTCGCGACGCGGACGGCAATCCCGTTCTCGATGCCGACGGCGAGCCGATCCGCACCGTCACGGACGAGAACGGTGAGTACCGGTTCACGGTTCCGCTCGGCGAATGGAGCGTGGCATTCGTCGACGCCCCCGCCAAGTACGACCTGACGGTCCCGTCGGCGAGTGGCGACGACAAGACCGACTCCGACGCGACGGCGTTCAACATGCCCACGCACACGGTGGTCGTGTCGGATCCGATCCGCAACGGAGACGGCGCCAACGTCAACCTCGATCTCGATGCCGGTCTCGTGCTCGCTCAGGTGAGCATCGTGAAGGACGACGGCAAGACCGTCGTGCGCCCGGGCGAGGAGAGCACGTACACGATCACCGTGAGCAACAACGCGAGCGGGGCCGCGGCCGAGAACGTGATCGTCACCGATGAGCTGCCTGCAGAGCTGGAGTTCATCTCCGCTTCCCCGGGTGGATCGTACGATGCCGACACGCGGACAGTGACCTGGGACCTCGGAACTCTCCCCGCGGGTGAGACCGTCAGCGTCACCGTCACCGCCGCCGTGAGCGCCAACATCGCTCCGGACACGGAGATCGTCAACGTCGCCACCGTCGCAGGGCCCTGCGACGAGGACTGCGAGACGACCGACATCGACCGCACCCCGCCGCGGGTGTCGATCGAGAAGGACGACCACAAGAACGTCGTCGGCCTGGGTGAGGAACTCACCTACGACCTGACGGTGCGCAACCACTCCGAGGTCACCGATGCCACCGGCGTCGTCGTGACGGACGAGTTGCCTGCGCAGCTGACCTTCGTCGGCGCAAGCGGCGGTGGCACCTACGACGCAGAGACGCACATCGTGTCGTGGAACATTGGTGAACTCGCCGCGGGCGATTCGCGAACGGTCCAGATCACTGCCGTAGTGCACTCCGAGACCCCCGCGGGCGACACGATCGCCAACACGGCAACGGTCGACACCGATCAGGGTTGCGTAGACGAGAACGACTGTGAGACCACGGACATCGATCACACGCCCAACGTGAAGATCGTGAAGGACGACCACAAGACCGTCGTCGCCCCGGGTGAGCAGCTCGACTACGACGTCACGGTCACCAACCTTGCCCAGTGGGGCGCCACCGGCGTCATCGTCGCCGACATGCTCCCGGCGAACGCCACCTTCCTTGCCGCGTCTGACGGGGGAGCGTATGACAGCGCGACCCGGACGGTCACGTGGAACATTGGTGACCTCGCCGGAAACAGCGAGAAGGTTGTCAAGGTTTCCGTGAAGGTCGTGAGCAGCGCGGTAGACGGTGACACCGTCGTGAACAATGCCACGGTCACCACCGACCAGGGTTGCTTCGATGAGGGCGATTGCAAGACCACCGACACCGACCGTGTCGATGGTCCGGCCGTTGCGCTCGCGCAGACCGGACAGACAGTCAGCGCTGTGCTGATCACCCTGGCGGCCGGCATGGTGCTTGCGGGTGCGGTCCTCCTGTTCGTGCGCCGCCGCAGGAGCGGCATGCCCACGGCCGGGTAACGACCCTCACCGCGATAGGGGGTGGGTGGACTCTTCGGAGACCACCCACCCCCTTGTCGTACACCGACGGGCCTACTTTGCGAACACAACGTGGCCAATCCGAACACCCTGGTCCGGTTCCTGCGCGCCACGCTCAAGGGGGCGCCGACTTCATGACCGCGCCCGCGCCCGGCGAGTTCCCCGAGAACGCGGAGGCAACGCCGTCCTACCCGTGACCGAGACACCGTTCCCGTCGCAAAAGCGCACCCGAACTCACTGTTTGGCGTGACATATTGCGACGGGAGCTGCGTTGGGCCCGTCATACGAAGAGGCCCCACCGTTGTACATGGCGGTGGGGCCTCTTCATGGGCCAGGGCGACGCCCTCGAGCTCATCGAGAAGTGGCACCTCGGACGCGGTGCCGACGTCGCCGGGAGAGCAGCAGCACGAGAACGCCCGCAACGAGCAGTCCACCCGCGAGCCAGACTGGTCCGGTGTCCCCTCCGGTGATGGCGAGTCCGCCGATAGCCAGTGACGCTGTGGACGGGTTCGAGGTAACGGTCCCGGCTAGCGTGGTGGAGGTCGCCACGGCGGTGTTCTTCAGGGTCGTTCCCGTGCGGTCCTCGGCTGTGAGGGTGTACCTCGCTGAGCACGTCATCGACTCCCCTGGCAGGAGCGCGGGTTGCGGACAGACCGGCATGGGGCGCGCGCCCGTTCCGGTGAATTCCGTCTCGGTGATGACGATGTCTCGGAGCGTGACGTTGCCCGTGTTGGTCACCGCGAACGTGTAGTCCACAGTGGTGCCGGCGAGAGTAGCCGCTTTCACGAGCGACATGGCGGGTGCGGGTTCCTGTGGGAGCTGCACCGTGGACGGTGGGCTGTCGATCGGGGCACCACCGGGGGTCGTGGCGGAACTCGTTGCCGTGTTCGTGATGCCACCGGCGTCGATATCCTCCTGGGTGACGACGTAGGTAGCGGTACAGGTGACCGTCGCGGCGGGCGCGACGCTGGCGGCGTCACCGGGGCATACCGGCACAGGAGCGATGCCGGTGCCGGTGAAATCGAGCTCGTTGATCGTGACGTCGGCGAGCGTGACGTTCCCGGTGTTGGTCACGACGAACCGATATGTGATCTCGGCTCCTGCGACGAAGGCCTCAGGATCGATGGGCGATGCGGACTTCACGAGCGCGAGTTGCGGCCCCGCCGGCGCCTCCACGTTCGAGGACGACGGGTCGAAATCGAGGAGCGTGTCGGGATCGCTGGTGGTCGCACCGCGGACGATCGCCGTATTGTCCAGGACTCCCGCATCCACGTCTTCCTGCGTGACCGTGTACGTGGCCGTGCACGTGAGAGTGTCGGTGGGGGCAAGAGCGATCTCGCCTGCGGGGCAGGTGATCTGCGGCGGTGCGCCGGTCCCGGTGAACGTCTGCTCTTCGACGACGACGTTGGTCATGGTGACGTTGCCGTTGTTCGTGACGACGAAGCTGTAGGTGATGGTCTGCCCGGCCGCAGTGACGGTCTCCGGGTTCGCAGTCTTCACGATCGTGAGCAGCGGGCTGGTGATCGCCCCGAAGCTCGACGACGACGGCGGTGACGTCACCGGCGTCCCACCCCCGGGCGGGTTGCCGTGTGCGGTTGCGGTGTTCGTCACTGATCCCGTGTCGATATCTTCTTGCGTGACCGTGTAGCTGGCGGTGCAGACGACGGTCTCGGCGGGAGCCAACGAGGCTGCCTCACCTGGACAAGTCACCACAGGGGTCGGCCCCGATCCAGAGAAGTTTGATTCAACGATGCCGATGTCGGTGAGCGTGACGTTGCCGGTGTTGGTGACCAGGTGGCTGTACGTCACGAGCTGCCCGGCTGCTGTGACGGTGGTCGGAGAGGCGGCCTTCTGCACCGAGAGAGTGGGCGCCGCGGGAGCAGTGACATTGATCGTCGACGGCGGAGAAGTGAGGGGCGGACCGTCCGGCGGAGCAGCGGTGACGGTCGCTGTGTTCTCGATGATCCCGGCGTCGATGTCTTGCTGGGTGACCGTGTACGTGGCAGTGCAGGTGACCGCTTCTCCAGGAGCCAGCGAGGTCACGTCCGGCGGGCAGACGGGATCGAGGATCACCCCGAAACCAGTGAACCGAGTTTCGATGATGTCGGTTCCGGTGAGCGTGACGTTCCCTGTGTTGGTGACGACGAAGGAGTAGGTCAGGACTTCGCCTGCCACGCTGATGGTCGGAGCAGACACGGTCTTGATCAGGCTCACGCCCGGCGCGGGGGTGATCGGGACGGTGGTCGCCGACTCCGGTGAGGTCGTCGTACCGCCGCCCGGCGGTGTCGCTTCTGCGGTGGCTGTGTTGGTGAGCGAGCCGGCGTCGACATCGGCTTGGACGACGTCGTACGAGGCGGTGCAGGTGACAGTTTCATTCGGTGCGAGCGAAGCCGCAGCTGCCGGGCAGTCGATGGCGAGAGCTTGCCCTGCTCCGGAGAACTCGGTGTCGTTGATGGACACATCGGTCAGGGTGACATCGCCGACGTTCGTCACCTGGAATGAGTAGGTGACGGTATCTGCCGCAGTGCTGACTTGTAGCGGGTTAGCGGTCTTGACCAAGCGCAGCGCAGGATTCTGAGTGACCTCGACCTGTGCAGTGGACGGCGCGCTCGTCACCGGATCCCCGCTCGCCGGAGGGGGCGTCCCTGTCGCGGTCGCGGTGTTCGTCACCTCGGTCGTGTCCGCGTCCGCCTGCGTCAGCGTGTAGGTCGCGGTGCAGGTGCCGGAGGCGCCAGGTAGGAGCACCTCGAGCGTGTCGGCACAGGTCACCACGGGGGGCGCCCCTGTTCCGCTGAACGCGGTTTCGTCGACGATCACGTCGTTCAGGGTGACGTTTCCGGTGTTCGTGACCAGGAAGGAATAGGTGATCGTGTCTCCGGCGAGGGCGATCGTCGTGGGATCCGCTGTCTTCACCAGGGTGATGGCGGGTTCCTGGTCGGCAGGAACTATCACAGTCGAAGGTTCTGACGGCACGGGAGGGCCGCTCGGAGGTGTGCCGGTGGCGGTGGCGGTGTTGCTGATCTGCCCCGCATCGATGTCCGCCTGCTGCAGCGTGTAAGTGGCCGTACAGGTGACCTGACCTCCGGGCGGTACAGGAGCACTTGCGGGACACTGAGGAACGAGAGGTCCGCCCGCGCCGCTGAACGCGGTGTCCTCGACGGTGACACCGGTCAGTGTCACATTCCCGGTGTTCGTCGCGACGAACGTGTAGGTGAGCTCCTGTCCGACGACGTAGGAGGCGGCGTCGCTCGGCGTGACCGACTTCACGACGCTCAGAGCGGGGCTGGTGTCAGCGGTGACGACGGCTGTCGATTCCGCCGAAGCAACCGGGTCGCCCGCAGCGTCAGCGTCTGCCTGAGCGGTGTTGGAGACGCCTCCGTTGTCGATGTCCGCCTGGGTCGCCGTGTAACTCGCCGTGCAGGTGGTGTTCGTGCCGGGCGCGAGCGACGTCACCGCGCACACCGGCACGGGCGGGGTGCCGGCGCCGGTGAACGCTGTCTCCACGATTGCGAGGTCACTGACCGGGACGTTGCCCGTGTTGCTCACGGTGTAGCTGTACGCGATCGTTTCCCCCGGAACAGAGATCTGGGACGGCGTCGCGCTCTTCAGAAGCGCCAAGGCGGGCGCCGGCACGGTGAGCGTGGTCGTGGTGGCGGAGGTGTTCGACGTGATCACCGTTGTCGAATCGACGGGGCTGCCCTGTGCGGTCGCGGTATTGGTGAACGCCCCATTCGCCTCATCGTCCTCTGTGAAGGTGTACACCGCGTCGGCACTGCAAGTCAGTGACTCACCAGCGGCAAGGGCGGGTTGGGGGCATGTCACCGTGCCGACGAGAGGATCGTCGACGACGATGTTCTCCAGGGTGAGCTGACCAGTGTTCGTGACGAGGAAAGTGAATGGGATGGTGTCGCCGGCGTCACGGAGACCGTTGCCGTTCACGTCGGTCACGGCTCCGGCAACCTTCTGCAGAGTCAGAGCGCTGGGGAGTGCCGCGTTCGTGATCGAGCAACGAACGAAATCGCCGATGCCGAGAGTGACGGTCGCAGACGAACCGGCCGCGCCGGACGGCAGTGACGGATCGGTCGTGCCGTTTCTCGTGCAGCTCCACGCCTGCGTGTAGTCGCCGAGGGCGTTCCGGGAGGATGACTCCGAGAGCGTGAACGGCGAGGTGCTCAGCGCACCGATCGTCTCCACCTCTCCGGTCGTTGCGGTGACCCCGGTTCCCGTGGACGCGGAGCCCAGGGCGAGGTCGTCGTCGTTGGCGATCGACAAGTCAAACGAGTCCGTAGCGTCGACGCGACTCGCGACGGTCTTCGTGAGCTCGACCTTCGAGATCAGCACGCCGAAGGCGACGGCTTGGCGGCGCGCTGCGGCGTCTGTCGTCATCTCTTGCGAAAGCGTTTCGGGGGTTTCTGCCGCGACGATGACGCCGCCCGTGCGCGTCTGATTGGTCGAGCTGGCGCAGCTGACCGTCGTCGTTCCTACCCCCGTGAGCCCGGCGTCGCAGGCATTGCCAGCAGGTGCGATGAGATCGAGAGGCTGGTCGGAGGTCCACACGATTCGTTCGCCGGAGTCGGTGGATTCGGCGTCCGCGCCGACGATGGAGAACGCAGTGACCGGACTGCCGTTGGGATCCGAAAGACTTATGGACTCCATCGTCAGTGTCGTGACGAAAGGCGAGGTCGCAGTCTGGTAGAGCGCAGGGCGTCCCGCGACGCCCGTGTACACGGTGGTTCCCAGCGATGCCGCAGAGTAGGTGGGGATCGCGGCCGTCGTGACACTACGGCCGGCCAGGCGAAGTGTGTAGGTCAGGACGTAGCCACTCGAAAGCTCCACCTGCATCTCCTGGCCGGCCGGACTGGTCGCAGCGGCGGCGCTGAAGCCCGACATGTCGAACCAGCAGAGCGTGTTCGCGTAGGTGGCGGACCCTGGTTGCGCGTAAGAGCAGCTCTGCGGTGTCGGAGCCGCAGAGGCGACTTGCGAACCGAAGACGATCGCTCCACACGCCAGGGAGACGGCGGCAACGACCGCACACCAACGCCGCACGCGGGCTTTCACACTCGTCATCGCCGAACCCTCCTGGACTCACTGCGCCAAGCATGGCACTCGGCGGCAAGGCGAGGAAGAGTGCACCGATATTCTCCTGATCGAAATGCCACCCGACCGGAACACCGCCGCGACGGCGGGAGCTACCGGCGCCACACAGGCCCGGTCCCCGTCGCGCATGAGACGGGGACCGGGAGTCGAAGTGGCGGATCAGCCGACGATCTTGCGCTCGTCGTACCAGGGAGCGAGACGACGGCGGAGAACCGAGATGAGCAGCAGCGTGAGGTTCGCGATGATGACCATCACCACGACCATCGCGATCGCCTCGTCCATCCGGAACTGATAGGCGGCGAACTCCAGCAGGTGACCGAGACCGCCGGTCCCGCCGAGGAACTCACCGAGCACCTCTCCCGTGAAGCCGAGCGCAGCACCGCGCTGGATCCCGGAGAGGCTGTAGGGAAGCGTGGCGGGGAAGATCACCTTCCAGCCGAGTCCGATCCCCTTGGCGCCGTACACCCGTGCCGCGTTGACGAGCGATGGGTTCACGGTGACCGCGCCCTCCATCGTGTTCAGCAGGATCGGGAAGACAGCGAGCAGGATCACGAGGGCGATCTTCGACTCGCTGCCCAGCCCGAGCCCGAGGATGAACAGCGGGGCCAACGCGACCTTGGGGGTCGAGTACAGCACCCACAGGAACGGCGCGACCATGAAGCGCAGCACCGGCGACCAGCCGACCGCGAGCCCCACGACCACGCCGACGACGATCGCGATGGCGAGGCCGATCAGGAGGTTCGTAACGCTGAACACGAACGCCGACCAGAACTCCGGGTCGACCATGAGCTGACCGAACGCGACGGCGATCGCACTGGGGGCCGGCAGGAACGCGGCGGGTATCCACTGGAACCAGCTGACCACCGCCTCCCAGACGAGAAGCACCGCGGCGATCACGCCGATCAGGAGCAGCGTCCACCTGCCCTCCCCGGAGCGCACCACGCGCCGCGGCCGCACGATTCGGACCGTACCGGTTGCCGAGACCACGCTCATCGCTTGCCCTTCCTCGTCCACGGTGCGACGCCGCGTTCGATGGCCGTGACCACCTGCGTCATCCCCACGCTCCACAGCACGACGACCGCGATCGCCGCGAACGCCTGATCGGTCTGATACGTGTTCGAGGCGCGGATGATGAGCGCGCCCATACCGCTCGACGAGCCGGCGAGTTCGGCCACGACCATGCCGATCGTGGCGAGCACCACCGCCTGCCGGAGGCCCGCGAACAGGAACGGGATCGTCGACGGCAGGTACACCGAGCGGTACAGCCGCATCCGCCCTGCGCCGTACACGCGTGCGGCGCGGATGATCGAGGGGTTCGTCGTGCGCATGCCGGCGGCGACGTTGAGCAGGATCGGGAAGATCGCACTGATCGTCACGAGGAAGATCACCGGGCCGATCCCGAAACCGAACCAGGCCTTCGCGAGCGGCTGATACGCGATCGACGGTGTGGCGTAGATGGTCCAGGCGATCGGTCCGATCACCCGATCGACCGGGAGCGAGGTGCCCATGAGGAGTCCGACCGGGATGCCGACGACCACGGCGAGCGCGAAACCGGTCAGCCACGCCTGTGCCGAGACACCGGCGTTGGCGGCGAGAGACCCGTTGGTCACGATCTCACCGAACCCCTGTGCGATGGCCAGGGGCGGAGGGAGGAAGACCGGGCTGATCCACCCGAGCACGCCCACCACCAGTTGCCACAGCGCGAGGAGGATCACGACCTCGACCGCGATGACGGCGGCCTTGCCCCTCGCGCTCAGGCCGGCGAGCCAGGCGGCGGCACCACCCCTGCCGAGATTCGGACCGGTGGCCAGGAGCGCGGTCATTTCGACACCGCCGCCGCCGTCGCCTCCCCTTCCAGCGCCTCCCAGAGGTGGTCGCGGAGTTCGAGGAAACGCGGGTCGTGCTGCACCGAGCGCTCCGACCGCGGGCGTGGGATGTCGGTCGTGATGATCTCCTTGATCGCCCCCGGATGGCTCTTGAAGACGACGATGCGGTCGCCCAGGAGGATCGCCTCCTCGATCGAGTGCGTGATGAAGAGGACGGTCTTGCCCGTCGCCTCGATGAGCTTCTCGATCTCGTCGCGCATCACCTCGCGGGTCAGGGCATCGACGGCGCCGAGCGGCTCATCCATCAGCAGGATGCGCGGCTCGGCGACGAATGCGCGGGCGAGGCCGACACGCTGCTGCATGCCGCCGGAGAGCTCTCGGGGATACGAGGACTCGAACCCCTTGAGCCCGACCATGTCGATGGCCTCCTGCACCTTCGCCCGCCAGTCGGCTGTGCGCAGGCCCTTCTGCATCTCGAGCCCGAACTTCACGTTGTCGAACACGGAGCGCCAGGGCAGGAGCGCGTAGTCCTGGAACACGACGGCCCTGTCCGGCCCCGGCCCGTCGACCTGTTGCCCGTCGACGAGCACCGATCCGGTGCTCGGCGCGACGAGGCCGGCGATGACGTTCATGAAAGTCGTCTTGCCGCACCCCGACGGGCCGAGCACGGTGATGAACTCGCCTTCGAACACGTCGAGGTCGACGTTCTCTATGGCGATCAGCTTCTTTCCCGTCCGCGCGACGTCATAGCTCACCGAGAGCCCGGTGACCGAGATCAGCGGATCCGCCGAGTCCCGTACGGTGTGGTTCACGTCAGTCATCGTCGACCTCTCGTCTCATCGCCGCGCGTCGGTGCGCGGCTTATCGCAGCTTAGGAAGCACCTCGGTGCCGAGGAGTTCGATCTGCTCGAAGAACCGATCGAACTTGAACCGGAAGTCGAACACGAGGTGCTCGGTGCCGACCTCCTCGAACCGCCGGATCTGCTCGACGGCCTGGTCGGGGTCACCCACGATGAGCTGGCCCTCGAGGTCTTCGACGGTTTCGAAGCTGCCGGACGGCGGCTTCACCGCGAACTTGGCCTTGTTGGCCCAGGCGAGAAGCCCCGGGATGTTCACGTGCTTCAAGGCCTCCTCGCGCGTGTCCTCGATCGAGGTCGGCGGGATGACGGCGACGGTCGGCATCGGTCGGCCGTTCTCGTCCGTCATCTCGCGCATGGTCTGGATGCGCTTCTCCATCGTGAGGAGTCCGGTGCGTCCGGGCATCCATCCGTCGGCGAACTCCGCCGCGAGACGGGCCGAGCGCGGGGTGGCGCCGCAGTACCAGAACGGGATGCGTCCTCCCACGGGCTTCGGCTCGATGGTGACGTTCTCGAACGAGAAGATGCCGTCGTCGTAGGTGACGTCGTTCTCGGTGAACACCCGGCGCAGGATCTCGGCGTTCGAACGCACCATCTCGACGCGGTCCAGGTCGCCCCAGCCGATCGCCTCGAACTCGTGGTCGAAGGTTCCGGCGCCGAAGCCGAGGATCAGGCGCGGGCCGAGCAGCTGCGTCATCGTCCCCGCCATGAGCGCCGTGACCAGCGGGTGACGGAACGGGATCAGCGATCCGGTGCCGAGCTCGATCTTCTCGGTGACGGCACCGATGGCGGTGAGGGTGGTCAGCGCGTCGTAGAACGTGCGGTTCGGCTTCTCCATCTCCCCGTGCGGTTCGAAGACCAGGTGGTCGCGCACCCAGACGGAGTCGAATCCGTAGCTCTCGGCGAGCTTCGACCCCTCCAGGAGCTTCTCCTTGCTCGCCTCCTCGCCGAAGTGCGGCAGCAGCAGTCCGAATTTCATGTCAGTTCCCTTCCGCGGCGAACGCCGCCCTGTCTTCCGCCGATGCGGCGAGCTTTCCGAATGTGCGGTCGCCGGTGACCTCGTCGCCGACGTAGACGTCGACGCCGCGCACGAGGGTGCGCTGGATGCGGGCACTGATGGTGCGTCCGTCATACGGGGTCCAGCCGATCTTCGACAGCACGCCGTCGTTGGTGATGGTCCACTCCTCGGAGAGGTCGGCGATCACCATGTCGGCGTCCGCCCCGATGGTGAGAGAGCCCTTGACCCCTTCCAGGCCGAACTTGGCGGCGGGGATGTGGGCGACCATGTCGATCGCGCGCTGCAGGTCGAGCTCACCCTTGTTCACGGCGTCGAGCATGAGCTCGTAGTAGTACTGGATGCCGGGTGTGCCGGTGTGCGAACTCCACATCTTGGTCCACCCGACGTCCTTCTCCTCGCGGGTGTGCGGGGCGTGGTCGCTCGCGGCGATGTCGATCGTCCCGTCACGCATGCCCTCCCAGACGGCGGCGCGGTTGTCGTCGGGCACCCAGTAGCTGAGCGCGTACGGTCCGAGTGTCTCGACGTCATTCCACGTCGACAGGAACGGTGCCCAGTGGTTGACCTCGCAGGTGACGTCGATGCCGTTCTGCTTGGCACGGCGCACGGCCTCGATCGAGCGTCGGGTCTGGATGTGCGCGATGTGCACGGGGCAGCCGGAGGCCTCGGCGAGACGCAGCACGACGTCGATCGCGGTGTCCCAGATCACGCCCTCGCGAGCCGCGTAGGCCGAGGCGTAACCCTCCGGGGTGTTCTCACCACGGGCGAGATAGGCGCCCTCGATGTAGTCCATGAGCGCCTGGTCGTGCGGGTGCACGATGAAGCGCTTGCCGGTCTGGGCGATGTGATCCATGATCTCGAGCAGGTGCCCGTGGTTGTGGATGCCGGTACCGGAGGGGTGCGGATAGTCGCGGCCGGTGTCGACGACCATGTAGATCTTGTACGCCCGGATCCCCATCTCGCTCATGCCGGCGATCTCGTCGAACTTCGTCGGCGCGGGGTTGTGGTTCCAGTCGACGATCGATGATTCCTCGTACCGGCGGAACACGTCGGTCAGCGTCGCGACGTCGGTCGTCGGCGGCTTGAGGTTCGGCATCCCGAACATCGTGGTGACGCCGCCGGCCGCAGCCTGCAGGCTCGTCGTGTAGATGTCGTCCTTGTGCTCGTAACCGGGTTCGCGGGTGTGCACATGCACGTCGACCATTCCGGGGAGCACGAGCTTTCCCGCGGCATCGATCGTGCGCGCGGCCGGGATCTCGGTGCCTCCCGCGACGATGCCGGCGACCTTGCCGTCGGCGACGAGCAGGTCGGCCTGCACCGGCCCTGCGGGGGTGACGACGGTGCCACCGGTGATCTTCAGATCCACGCTCATCGCGCGACCTCCTCTTTGCTGACGGATTCTGTGGTGATGGATTCGCCGATCGCGGGCGACGGCGACGACCGGTGGATGAGATGCGCCGGCCGCACGTACCGGTCGAACCACTCGACGATCACCGGAGTGGTCTGCTCCCAGTAGGCGTCGTAGGCGGCGTAGTGGGTGGTGTGCCGCTGCATGATGAGCTGCTTCGGGCCACGGGCAGCCTCGTACAGCGCTTCGGCGTGGTCGGTCGGCGTGGTCGCATCGCCTTCGACGCCGATCACGAGCAGCGGCGTGGTCAGGCGGGACGCCGCGTCGATGGGCCGGTAGGCGAGGATGCCCTCGGCGCACGCAAGCGGGACGGCGGTCGGGATGCGGTCGTCGACGTCGGCCTTGATCTTCGTGGCGCGACGCTCGGCCGTGGGGATCATGATCTCCTCGCGGGGGTGCACGATCCGCCCCTTCCCCTCGGTGACGCGCAGACGGCGGTCTTCGGCGAGGGACTTCTGGAAGTCGAGCCATTCATACTCGCTGCGCATGCGGTGCAGCCAGTCCTCACCGTCGGCGACGGGCACCTGGCTCACAGCGGCCTTGATGCGCGGGTCGGCGTCGGCCAGGAGCACGGCGTTGCCGCCTCCCGTCCCGCCCGTTCCGAACACCCCGATCGCGTCGGCGATCACGTCCTCGCGCGTGGTGAGGTAGGTCACGGCGTTCACGAGGTCCTCGAGCTGCCAGGCCGGGGACAGGTAGCCGCGGTCGCCCTCGGAGTCACCGAAACCGCGGTAGTCGATCACGAGCACGGCGAAACCCGCCTGGATGAGGGCTTCGTGATAGCGGACGTAGAGCTTGGCATCTTTGAGCCCGAGCCAGCCCGGCCCCTGCACGAGCGCACGGTAGGGGCCCGCGTGATCGGGGGTGCGCCACACGGCGGAGATGCGCTGACCCTCGCTGAAGTACGAGACGGGTGTGGTCTGCATGGGTTCCTCTCGGCTGAACGCGGCGTCGCGATCGGCGATCTGCGCCGCTGCGGTGGGGCGATTCCCATCATCACTCATTTTGGATCCAGAATCCAGTATTGATTTGGATCCAGAATCCGCGCTAGCATGACCGCATCGCGTCGACCCGATTGGCCGACGCCGGTGGTCCCGACTTGGACTGCGAACGTGCTCTCGCTTGCGCCCTTCCCTTCCTCGTCTTCCGGAGAACCATGCCTGCCACCACCCGCGCCCTCGCCGCCACCCCGCTCCTCGCCCTCCTCGTCGCCGCCGGATTGAGCGGATGCAATGGCGCTCCCGCAGCCCCCGCCGCTGCCGCCGATCCGAAACCCCTCGTCCTCGACAACTGCGGCACCGAGGTGTCGGTGGAGGCCGCCCCGCAGCGGATCCTCACCATCAAGTCCTCGACACTCGAGCTCGCCCTGGCGCTCGGTGCCGGCGACCGCATCATCGGCTCCGCCTTCTCCGACGGACCCCTGCCGGACGATCTCGCAGCGAGCGCGGAGGGCATCGACGTCGTCTCCGACAAGGTGCCGTCGAAGGAGGCCGTGCTCGAGCTCGAGCCCGACCTGGTGTTCGCCGGGTGGGAGTCGAACTTCTCGGTCGACGGTGCCGGCGAGCGCGCCGACCTGCAGAAGCTCGGCATCACCACCTACGTCGCGCCCGCCGCCTGCAAGGCGCCGGGCTACATGCCCGACCCGCTCACCTTCGACGCCGTCTTCGACGGTTTCGCCGAGGCCGGCGAACTGCTCGGCGAACAGGATGCCGCGTCCGCGCTGATCGCGGAGCAGCGCGCCGCCCTCGACGCGATCGCCCCGGACGACCGCGGACTCACGGCGCTCTGGTACTCCTCAGGCACGGACCAGCCCTTCGTCGGTGCGGGCATCGGGGCACCGCAGATGATCATGTCGGCGGCCGGCCTCGACAACGTGTTCGCCGACGTGCACGACACCTGGACGTCGAGCTCCTGGGAGCTGATCGCCGAGGCCGACCCCGACGTGATCGTGCTGGTGGATGCCGCGTGGAACACCGCGGAGTCCAAGATCGCGCTGCTCACGTCGAACCCGGTCACATCCGAGCTCGACGCCGTGCAGAACCAGCGGTTCGTGATCGTCGACTTCCCCGCCACCGAGGCGGGTATCCGCAACGTCGACGCCGTGGAGTCGATCGCGACCCAGCTCGGAGAACAGTGAGCGTCACTGTCCCGTTGCGGGCGGCGGTCCCGGTCGCGGCGGCATCGACCGCCCACCCGAGACGGCGGCGCGCGGTCTCTGCCGTCGCCGTGCTGCTGCCCGCCCTCGCCGCCACCGTGATCGCGGCCGTCGCGATCGGACCGGCCGACATCACCCCCGGGGAGCTCCTGGCGAGCGTGTGGTCGCACCTGACCGGGGCGGCCAGCGGCCTCACCCCGATCCGCGACGCGATCATCTGGGAGGGACGCGTGCCCCGCGTGCTCACGGCGGCCGCCGTCGGCGGTGGTCTGGCCCTCTGCGGTGCCGTGATGCAGGCACTCACCCGCAACCCGCTCGCCGATCCGTATCTGCTCGGGCTGTCGTCGGGCGCGTCCACGGGCGCGGTGATCGTGATCGTCCTGGGCGCCGCGGTGGCGCTGCCGTTCGCGGCCTTCGCCGGCGCGGTGCTCGCTCTCGTGCTGACGCTCGGCCTCGCCCGCGCCGCCGGCTCCGCGGGACCGACCGCCGTCGTGCTCGCAGGTCTCGCGGTGTCGGCCGTGCTCGCCGCATTGACCAGCCTGGTGATCTTCTGGAGTGCGACGAACGACAGCTACCGCGAGATCCTCAGCTGGCTGCTCGGCTCCCTCGGCGGCGCAGACTGGGCGGATGCGACCTTGGCCGGTGTCGCCGTGCTCGTCTGCGCCATCCCCCTGCTGGCGTCGGCCCGTCCGCTCGACAGCCTCGCGCTCGGGGACACCGCCGCCGAAGCCCTGGGCGTGCCGGTCACCCGGATGCGGGTGCTCCTCTTCCTCTGCACGGCCCTGTTGACCGGTGCGCTGGTCGCGGTCAGCGGCTCGATCGGATTCGTCGGGCTGATCCTCCCGCACGCGGTGCGCGCGGTCGTCGGCGCCCGGCATCGCGCGCTGCTGCCGGTCTCGTTCCTCGCCGGGGCGGTGTTCCTCATCTGGGCCGACACCATCGCCCGCACCGTGTTCGAACCGCGCGAGCTCCCGGTCGGGATCGTGACCGCGCTCATCGGCGGACCGGTGTTCGCGCTGCTGATACTGCGGATGCGGAGGAACTGGACATGACCGATCACCGAGACGGGCTCGACGCCCGGCGCATCCGCTTCCGTCGCGGCGATCGGCTCATCCTCGACGGGATGCATCTCACCGCACCGGGCGGGGCGGTGACCGCTCTGCTCGGCCCGAACGGTTCGGGCAAGAGCACGCTGTTGCGGCTGATCGCCGGCACGCTGCGCGGCGAGGTCGAGTCGGTCCGCCTGCACGGCGACCCGCTCCTGACGATGACGCGCCGGGAGCGCGCGCAGCGGGTGGCCCTGGTGGAGCAGGAGTGGTCGGCGGCCGAGGGAATGACGGGACGCGACATCGTCGGCCTCGGGCTTCTTCCGCACCGGGGCTGGCTGTCGTTCGAGAGCGAGGCGACGGACGCCGCGGCCACGGAGACGGCACTGCGCCGTGCCGGTGCCCTCGCGTTCGCCGACCGCGATGCGGCGACCCTCTCCGGCGGCGAGCGCCAGCGCGTGAACCTCGCCAAGGCCCTGGCGCAGCGTCCGGCACTTCTGCTGTGCGACGAACCGACGAACCATCTCGACATCCGCGCCCAGCTCGACGCCCTCACGCTGCTGCGCTCACTCGCCGGGGATGGGATGACCGTCTTCGCGGCACTGCACGACCTGAACCATGCGGCGGCCTTCGCCGATCGGATCGTGGTCGTCGCGAACGGTCATGTGCAGGCGGCCGGGTCGCCACAAGCGGTCCTCACCCGCGAGCTCATCGCCCGGGTGTGGAACGTGGACGCCGTGGTCCTCTCCCGACCGGACAGCGATCGCCCCCTGATCGTGTTCGACGAGGCGCCGGCTCCCGTCCTGGGACGGTGACGATCGCCTGGACTAGACGAGCAGGGCGCGCGACGGCGCGGAGTCCGCAGCGAGGACGAACGCGCTCAACCGCCGGGAGATCTCTTCCGCCTCTGCTTCCTGCCGGTGCAGGAGCTCGTGGGTGAGACGGTCGGCCGGCGTCGGATCCGGCGACCCCTCGAACGACATGGGCAGCGCCGCGCACTGCGTGTGCCCGCACAGCAGATGCGCCAGTTGGTGGACCACGACGTGCAGCCGGTACCACCGCGGGTCGGATTCCCGGAGGAGGATCCGCGCGCGATCACCGTTCACGAGCACGAACGGCGCGATGCTCGCCCACTCCCTCTCGCCCAGCAGCTCGACCTCGATGTCCACCCCCTGCAGGACCGACACCCGGTCCGTGATGCACTCCACACTTGCGCCGCATTCGACTTCCAGCTCCTCGAAGAGCTGAGTCACTCCGTTTCGTCCGTTCATGAGGCCCCTCCGCCCGATGAGCTCGCACCGTGATCGGCCGAGCATTGCTCCCACTGATGAGACGGGTCGAGGGCACGTCTCATTACGCCGATATATTGGCGACTTTCGTCCAGATCTCTCGCCGAACGTCTAAGCCTCGTCGACCAGATCGAGCACGGTTCCGGCGAGCGCGGCGGCGGTGTCACGGTCGCGCATCCAGAGCGGACGAACCGGGGCGGCAAGTCCCTCCGCTTCGAGCGCCCCGGCGAGCGCGGCATCCTCTTCGGCGATCACCCACGCATCGAGCAGCCCCCCGGAGCTCCGCGCACCGTAGTGGCGCCCGACCGCATCGGCGGCAGCGGGGATTCCGACCGCGGCCAGACAGGCGTCGGCCATCCCCCGCACCGGAGCGCCGTCGATGATCGGAGAAACCCCGACGACCGCTCCGGGAGAGGAACGCACAGCCTCGGCGATCCCGGGGACGGCGAGGATCGGGCCGAGCGAGACCACGGGGTTCGAGGGCGCGAAGAGCACAGCGTCCGCCTCCGCCAGAGCCTCCCGCACTCCGGGCGCGGGCGCGGACCGCTCGATGCCCGGCCAGTCGAAGCCCTGCGCCGGGAGACCCGCACGATGCCGCGTCCACCACTCCTGGAAGTGCATGCGCCCCTGGTCGGTCGTCACGTGCGTGTCGACCTCGGAGTCCGTCATCGGGAGCAACCGGACACCGAGCGGCCAGCGCCCGGCGAGGCGACCCACGACCTCGGTGACCGTCGCACCGTCACGAAGCCACCCCGTGCGCGCGATATGCGCTCCGAGGTCGAGATCCCCCAGCGTGAACCACGGCCAGCCGGCCCCCCAGGCTCCCAGTTCCGCCGCCACTCGCTCGCTCTCTCCGGCTCGGCCCCACCCCCGCCCGGTATCGTTCGCCCCGGCGAGGGCATAGATCATCGAGTCGACGTCCGGCTGCAGGCGCAGGCCACTGAGCCACAGATCGTCACCGGTGTTGATGATCACCGTGATCCGGGCGCGGGTGCCTCCTTCCCCGTCGGGCCAGCGTCGGCGCGCAGCCTCTCGCACGCCGACGACGAACTTCGAGCCGCCGACACCGCCGGCGAGGACCACGACGCGTGGTACCGCGGGGACTGTCATGACGCCAGCATCAGGGGCCGATCCACGAGCGCCGCGGTCCGCGGCCCGAGACCGGCGCGGCGCGCCGCACGGAGGTGCTCGGCATGATCGAGGTCACGCCTCAGTCCGCTCAGCACCGGGAACCCGACCTCCGCGAAGCCGGCCTCGTGATGGGCGACGGCCGAGCGATCGCCGAAACACGGGCGCAGCGCGAAGCCCGCCCGTGCGGTCGCGAGCACGGTGCCCGTCCCCTCCGCATCCGGAACGAACGCCCGAGGATGCGAAGACGCGAAGGCGAGTGCCCTGGCCAGTTCATCTGGGCGCAGCGCCGGGAGGTCACCGAGCATCACGGCCCGCGGACGAGCATCCGGTGCCGCGCTCACACCGAGCGCGATCGCCGCGCCCAACCCCTCTCCCCGGTCCCGCACGACCCGCACGCGGGGCAGCACGCGGAGCGCGGTCGCCGTGATCTCGTCGCTCGTCACGACGATGACCTCGGCGACCCGCTCACAGGCCGCGGCGGCCTCGACGGTGTCCAGCGCTATCGCCCGAGCGAGCGGCTCGCGCTCGACCCCCGGCAGTCGCAGGCGCGACTTCCCGATCTCGGCCCGCTTGACCGGGATCACGACCACCCACTCACGCACGGGTGCCCCCGGCACCGAGGGCCCGACACCACCACCGCGGCGCATGTCGGCGTCCTCAGCCGCGCAGTCGGGGCGCGATGTCGCGCTCGAAGAGCTGCAGGAAACGCCGCTGGTCATGACCCGGCGCATGGAAGACCAGGTGGTTGAAGCCCCAGTCGATGTACTGCTGGATCTCGGCGGCCACCGCATCCGGGTCGTTCCCGACGATCCAGCGCTTCGCGATCGTCTCCAACGGCAGCGCGTCGGCGGCCTTCTCCATCTCGACCGGATCGGTGATGTCGTGCTTCTGCTCCTTCGAGAGCGACAGCGGCGACCAGAAGCGGGTGTTCTCCAGTGCCGCGTCGCGCGTCTCCTCATAGGACAGCTTGATCTCGATCATCCGGTCATACGTGTCGCTCGAGCGCTCGGCCTGCTCGAGCCCCTCCGCCACCGCCGGGAGCAGCTGGTCCACGTAGAGCTCGCGTCCCTTGCCCGAGGTGCAGATGAAGCCGTCGCCCGCGCGCCCGGCGTAGCGCGCGACCATCGGCCCGCCCGCGGCGATGTAGATCGGGATACCGCCCTCGGGCCGGTCGTAGATCGAGGCGTCGTGCGTCGAGTAGTACTCGCCGTCGAAGTTCACCCGGTCCCCGGACCAGAGCGCCCGCATCAGGCGCACCGACTCCCGCAGTCGCGCATAGCGCTCCTTGAACTCGGGCCACTCCTGCTCCCCCGCGCCGCGGAAGCCCGTCGCGATCTCGTTCAGCGCCTCACCGGAGCCGACCCCGAGGATGATCCGGTCCTGGTACAGGCAGCCCAGGCTCGCGAACGCCTGCGCGAGCACGGCCGGGTTGTAGCGGAAGGTCGGAGTCAGCACCGAGGTGCCGATGCGGATGCTCGACGTGCGCTCGCCGACCGCCGCCATCCAGGTCAGGGAGAACGGGGCGTGCCCGCCGGTGTGTCTCCAGGGCTGGAAGTGGTCGCTGGCGAACACGGACTGCATGCCGTGCGCCTCCGCCGCCACCGAGATCTCGACGAGTTCACGGGGGTCGAACTGCTCCGCGCTGGCCTTGTATCCGAGAGTCAGTGTCATGTCGCATCCTTCTGTTCGTGTTCGTGCGGTTCGTGTTCGTGCGGTTCGTGTGCGTGGACGGCGGCCAAGGCGGCGGCATAGCCGTCGCGGTACCCCTGGTCGAGTGCTTCGGCGGTGCCCAGCCAGAAGAGGTCGCGCTCCGAGGGGCGCACGATGCTCGACGCACCGGGCAGGGTGAGGGGACCGACGAGATCGGGGCGTCCGCGCACCACGGCGACCGGGTTGCCGCTCGCCTTGCCCTTGACGAGGTCGGAAGCCGCAGCCAGCTCGTCGGCGAGGCACGGGGTCGTGACACTGAGCACCTTGCCCGCCTGATCGGTCGTGCCGCGGAGGTCAGCGATCATCCGCACGCCTCCGCCACCGATCGCGACGTCGGTCTGTCCCTCTCGCCAGGGACGCCCGAGGGTGTCGCTCAGGATCACCCCCACCTCCGCCCCCGTGGCCGCACGCAGGCCCGCAGCGAGCGTCCGCGCCGAACGGTCGGGGTCTTCGGGGAGCAGCAGTACCCATCCGCCGGGAGTGTTGCTGGCATCGACACCGGCAGCCGCGGCGACCATCCCCAGGCGGTTCTCGACGATGCGCATGGTGTGGCCGTCGGCGGTGCGGGAGGCGACGAGGCGCACGGTCTCGGCGGTGATCGCCTCCTCGCGGTCGGCGGCCTGCACGTAGCGGCCCTCGGCCTTGGACACGATCTTGGAGGTGACCACGAGGATGTCGCCGTGCGCGAGCTCGACGCCGGTGTCGAGGATCAAGGCCACGAGGTCGTCACCGGGCTGCACCTCGCCCATGTCGGTGAGGGCGAAGACGGTGATCGCGGGGGCGCTCATGCGTGCACCTTCGGAAGGACGTCTCGACCGAACACCTCGAGGAACGACCTCTGGTCGGGGCCGACGTTGTGCAGGTAGATGCGCGTGAAACCGAGGTCGGCATAGCGCTGGATCTGCGCCCGATGCACGTCGGGGTCCGCGGAGATCAGCATCGACGCGCGCAGATCCTCCGCCGTCACCCCGCGCACCAGCTGTTCGAAGTCATACGGCGAGCGCACGTCGCCCCGGCGCATCCGGAGACCCGCGATCGGCCACTCCGACAGCGCGTTCGCGAGCGCCTGCTCCTCGGTCGGCGCCCAGGAGAGGCGGAGCTGGAGCACCTTCGGGAGACCGTCGGGATCGTGGCCCGCCTCCCGTGCACCCTCTGCGAACCGCACGAGCAGGGGGTCGAGACGTTCGACCTCGGCGGAAGTCGTGATCAGCCCATCGGCATTGCGGCCGGCACGACGTGCAGTGGCGGGCCCCGCGGTGGCGATGTAGACCGGCGGCGCGGTGGGCGGCATCGTCCACAGCCGAGTGGTCTCCATCCGGAAGTGCTCACCCCGATGGCGCGCGTCCCGCCCGGCGAGGGAGGCGGTGAAGAGCTTGCGGATCAGGTCGACGGCCTCGAACATGCGGTCGATCCGCTCGGCGGGCTCCGGCCAGTAGCCACCGACGATGTGCTCGTTCAGCGCCTCCCCCGAACCGACGCCGATCCAGGCACGACCGGGGTAGAGCGCGGCAAGGGTCGCTGCGGCCTGCGCGACGACCGCGGGGTGCGTGCGGAAACCGGGGGTCGTGACACCGGGACCGAGGTCGCCGGTGGTGTGGGCGCCGATCGCACCGAGCATCGTCCACACGTGCGCGGCGTTGCGATGGCGAGGCAACCAGGGCTGGAAGTGGTCGGTCGCCATGATCCCGCGGAACCCGTGCGCCTCGGCGAGGACGCAGTTCTCGATCGCGGCGGTCGGCTCGACCTGCTCGAGCATCGCGGCGTATCCGATATGCATGTCGGCCTCCTCGCCTCTCTGTCTCCATTGAATGGATACTGGATCCAAAAGTCAAGCGTGTGAGCTTCCGGGCCGCGTCGAAGTGCGAAAACGCGCCTCCGGACCCGCACTGAGGCGCGTTTTCGATCCCGCAACAGCGCGGGCGGGGGGCGGGGGGGC